>JAZLIM010000070.1:0-12375 GCA_045617385.1 Treponema sp. | reverse complement strand
AGTGGATGGACGAATTGATGGATAAATCGAATTTGACTGCAGATGACATTGCAGAGTATTCAGGTGAGTCAAAAGTAATCAAACCGGTTACAGTTGCAACATATCAGGTGCTCACCTGGAGACCGGACAAGGAAGGACCTTATCCTCATTTCAGCATTTTCCATGAACGCCCTTGGGGACTTATAATTTATGACGAAGTTCACATGCTGCCGGCTCCTGTGTTCCGCGTTGTTGCAGAGCTTCAGGCTGTGCGCCGTGTAGGCCTTACAGCTACTCTTGTTCGCGAAGACGGATGCGAAGGCTTTGTGTTCAGTCTTGTTGGACCAAAGCGCTACGATGTTCCGTGGAAGGAACTGGAACACGACGGCTGGATTGCAGAAGCTGAGTGTATTGAAGTCCGCGTGGACCTGCCTTATCAGCAGGAAATTGACTATGCGGTTTCAGAACCGAGAGCCAAGCACAGGCTGGCCAGCGAAAACCCGGAAAAGATTCACATCTGCCAGGAAATCATTGAAAAGAATCCCGAAGACAAAATTCTTGTAATCGGGCAGTACATAGAACAGCTGAATAAAATCGCAGAGCTTATTAAGGCCCCGATTATTACAGGAAAGACTCCAAACGCTGAACGCGACAGAATTTACAGCGACTTCAAGACAGGAAAAATCCGGGTTCTTGTAGTTTCAAAGGTTGCCAACTTCGCAATCGATCTGCCGGACGCTTCCCTGGCCATTCAGGTTTCGGGAACATTCGGAAGCCGCCAGGAAGAAGCCCAGCGCCTTGGAAGAATTCTGCGTCCAAAAGAACGAAAATCAAAATTCTATACGATAATTACCCGCAAGACTGTTGAGGAAGAATTCGGGTCGAACCGCCAGAAGTTCCTTGCCGAACAGGGTTACTCTTACAGAATAATCCGCTACAAAGGACCTGAAGATCTGGATTACGAAAACAACGGTGATACGCTGGGAATCGGATATTTGGGAGATTTGTTTTGATGCAGAATATCAAGCCGTGGCAGGATTACATTTCGTCTCTTCCGGACGAAAAGTTTTTTTACGTTATGCGACTCTACCTGGGAGAAATAAAAACTCCCTACAATAAGCTCAAGCTTATTGAACAGCTGGCAAGTCTTATAAGAAACAAGACAAGTCTTGAACGGATCATTTCATTCCTTGATGAAACCGACGTAAAAATTCTTACTGCCATCAGCATGATTCCAAATGCAACTCAGAGAACACTTACTTCCTTCTTTGAGCCTGAAGAAACTTTTCCGTTTATCTATTCCCGTCTTGTAAATCTTACAGACCGCCTTCTGGTTTACACTCAGAAAAATGAAGCCACCCAGGAAGATGTTTATAAAATCAATCCGCTGGTAGTGGAAGAGATTACACCGTTCCTGAATCCTGATCTGATTCTTCCCGAAGAAGAACCGGAACAGACTTTTTTTGATACACCTTTTTCGCTGACTCCGAATTTCCTTGCAGGATTACTTTCGTTCATAAAGATTTCCGGATGCGGCCTTAAGGCGAACGGAACTTTCAAAAAAACTGACGCCGCCAAACTGGAAGAAATTTTCGGTGACCGCCTGAACTGCCTGCAGCTTCTGGTAAATGCTTTCATCAATCTGGAAATCCTGCGGGAAGGTGAAAAGAGCCTTGAGCCTGACGAAAGACATCTTGAAGCTTTTGCATCACTTCCCGAAAACAAACAGTACGCTTATCTTGCGGTTGCTTCGGGCATAAGACTTGGCCGCGAAAATCTTAAGAAGCAGACGCAACTTCTTCTTGATACACTTGCTTCCGTTCCGGAAACTGGATTCACTAAAAAGACTTTCCTCCGCTATACGTACCTTGTGGCACGCAGCGGGTCGGAAGGCGGTGAAGCAAAATCCATGAGCCGTTTCAGTGCCATGCTGGCACGTGCAAAGCTTGAAGCCGAAGGTAAATCCGGCGACTCAGAGCATATGCCGGAACTGATGGATTCAGTCTTTGACGCCGCAGTGGAATTCGGGCTTGTTTCCATCAAGGGCGAAACAGAAAAAGGCGAGAATCTGTACGTTTCAGCTGTTTGTACTGACAATGTATATACACAGAGCCAGTTTCCAAAGGTTCTGAATATCAATGCAACTTCTTCTGTAACACTTCTTCCAGGCCTTCCGCTGAACAGACTTCTTCCATTTACAGAATTCCTTCAGCCGGTGCACTGCAGTACAGTAAGCGAATTTGAAATTACAAAGAAGTCAGTCTGCCGTGCTTTTGACAAAGGTTATTCACTGGAAAGAATCAAAGAAATCCTTTCTGAAAATGCTTCCTTTGAACTTCCTCAGAATTTGATTTTCAATCTTGATGAATGGCACAATTCATATTCGTCGGTAATCATGTACAAGGGCTTTGTACTTAAGGTAAGCCGGGAACAGATTGCCGTTACTGAAAAAAATCCGAACGTTGCCAGATACATAAGAGAAAAACTTGCAGACGGAATTTATCTTCTGGATCTTCCGTTTGATTCAGATCCTGTTCAGTTCATTAAGGATTCGGGTCTTGATGTAATGGGAAGTGTACGCACGGTTAAAAAGGAACTTGATTTTACAAGTCTCCCTCATGTTTCAGACGGAGCAAGAATCTGCCTGAAAAACAGTCAGGCCGAATACAGGCAGATTGATGTGAAGAAGACAGTTGCTTCAGAAAAAGACCTTCTTGGAAAACTGGAAGCTTCGGGCCTGGACGAACTGCAGAAAGAGAGCCTGCAGATGCGAATTGAAAATCATCTGATTATTTCCGAAACACAGCTTGTTTCGACTTCTGTGAGAACAGAGATTCTTGAAGCCGATGGAATGGATTTTCACGGGAAAATTCATCTGACCGAAGCGGCAATAAAAGGCGGCGACATGCTGGAGATTTCCCTGCCGTGTGCAGACGGAAGCGGAAACACTTTTGCAATTGTCGGAACACCGTTACAATTAATAAAGCACGAAGGTGAAGCAGTTCTTCGCTTTAATATAGAACCGGACGGAGAGCAGAATTCTTTCCTGATCAGTAAGATTACTCATATCCGCCGGATACGCAGCTGACACGAGGTTCACATGGTTACTTTAAAAGATATCGCTCATGAATGCAGAGTTTCTTTTTCTACTGTAAGTAAGGCTCTTAAAGGAAGTTCCGAAATCAGTGAGGAAACACGTTCTTTTATTCAGGCAAAAGCAAAAGAAATGGGCTACCATCCGAACATCGCTGCAAGAACTCTCCGAACAAACAGAACTTACGACCTGTGTGTAATCTTTGAAGATAAAACAGGCTCAGGATTCCAGCACCAGTACTTTGCAAAAATCATCAGCGGCATTCAGTCTGTTGCACAGAAGAACGGTTATGAAATGACATTTACCGGAAGGGCAGATAATCCTTCTTTTGATTATTACACTCATATTAAAGCCAGAAACTTTGACGGTGTTGCCATTCTTTCAGCAGACTTCAAAAGCGAACATATTCAGGAAGTTATCAAAAGTGAAATTCCGACAGTTACACTGGACTACGTTTTTGACGGAATGCACACCACTGTTCTGAGTGACAATAAAAAAGGAATGAAGGAACTTACAGAGTATGTTCTTTCTATGGGTCACAAAAAAGTAGCAATTATTTACGGAGAAAAAACTCTGGTTACCGCTGAGCGTCTTCAGGTTTTTGACAGCGTTCTTTCTGAAAACGGAATTGAATGTCCTGAAGAAAGAAGAGTTCAGGGGCTCTACCATGATCCTATAACAAGTCAGGAAGCTACAGCTATGCTTCTGGATATGGATGAACCTCCAACATGTATTTTCTATCCTGACGATTACGCAGCCCTTGGTGGTATTAAAGAACTGAATGCCCGCGGCCTGGTTCCCGGAAAGGACATCAGTATTGTTGGGTACGACGGTATTCTTCTTACTTCCATGCTGGTTCCACCTCTTACAACTTATGAACAGGACGGATGCCTTATGGGTAATTGCATTGCAGAAACTCTTATCCGTAAGATTGAACACCCTGATGCAGATGTGGGAAATTCAATTTCAATCTCCGGCCGTCTTATCAAAGGCGGTTCTGTAGTAAATCTGAATAAATGAAAAAACTACTGATTCTGTTTTCACTCCTTTCTGTTTTTCTTTTCCCGGTTTCTGCCTCGTCTGCAGACAAGGTAAAGGAATCGGTGCTTGAAAACGGACTTTCAGTTTTCACTCTTGAAGATTTTTCAAATCCTCTTGTCAGGATTGAACTTTGCATAAGGGCCGGCTACTCCTATCAGTCAGAAACCGATGCCGGATTTTTTGAACTGCTTACGGAGGTCATCAGGAATTCTTCCCGCACAGATTTTACAGAAGTCCGCTGCAGTTCCGACTCAATCCATTTTGTTCTGAACGTTTCTCCACCTCTTCTGGAAGAAACACTCCTTGAGCTTTCTGATTCTGTATTCAATCCTTTCTATTCTGATGAGATTCTGAACCGCCGTCTTTCCGAAATGAAGCGGAATATTCTGCAGTACACCCAGGATCCTTCCTTCCTTATTAATTCGGGAATTGATTCAAGAGTCTTTTCTGAAGAGCCGTGGAAAAATGATTCCGGTGTTTACCCTCAGAGTTTTTCGCGCATCAATACGGAAGATGCAAGACTGATTCTGAGCGACATTCACCAGCGCTATTTCGTTCCGCAGAATTCCGCAGTTTTTCTCAGCGGCAACTTCCACCAGGCCGACGGCATTCATTACACGGAAGAAGCTTTCGGCAATTATTTTTCCAACCGCAAGTTTGTGTTCAAGCCTGTAAAAGCGGGAACCCAGGCCGGCCGCCGTTTTGTTATTCACGACAAGCAGCTTTCCCCGGATTTCTCCCAGATTGTAGTTCAGTACGGTGCTTCCGATTCTGATACTTCCGAAATGGTGGCTGCTCTTTATAACCCCGACAATTCGGAACTCAAGCGGAAACTTGAAAGCGACGAAGTGCTGGGCATTCCGGGCGGGGAATACATAAATATAGCTTCGGCTTTCAAAGCGGGTTGTTCCCGCGTAATTGTTCAGACACTCTTACAGAATGCAAAAAACTGGTCGCCCGTGGAACAGACGGAACGGTTTCTTTCTGTACTTAAGAGTGCCGGGGAAGGCGCGGGCTTCGGAATGGAAGAATACGAGGAAGCTCTTTCCCGCAGAATAAATTCTTTCAGCCGTATGACTTCCTCTTCTTCGGGCTTCATGGAAAGCCTTGCTGCTTTCTGGGCTGTAAGGCCTTATTTTGACGGCACTTTATTTTCTGAACCGGTGGAAGGAATTTCGGAATCTTCTACTGTCCGTGAAATGATTTCGAAGAACCGCAGTTTTGGAATTCTTGAACCGGAACAGGTTGCATCATTTTTTGCCTCAGATGAACCTTTTGTTTTTGTAATTCTGAATACAAAGCAGTTCAACAAATTCAAGAAAGCTTTCAGGAATGCAGGGTTTGAAGAAATCACAAAAGAAAACAGCGCCTGGTTCACAAATGAAATCTATAAGAACCGAAAGGTGTCTGCTAAAACCAGAAAACCGAACAGTGAAGAAAATTTCGCTTCCGATTTTTATGAACGGAACAGAAAATCTCTTTTTGAATATAAACTTCCAAACGGCATTCCTCTTTACGTAAAGGAAAATTTTTCTACAAACGGAATTACAATTCTGTTTTCAATTGAAGGCGGAAAATTAAATTCAAAAGATGATCATGGTTTTGAAGAAGTTATGGTGAACGTTCTTTCAACAAACATGATGCGCCAGATAAAGAAAAAGCAGGCGGAAAAAATTATCCTGCATGATTTTGAAATACGGTCGGAAACTCTTATGGACTCTTCACGTATAATCATTGAATGTGAAACAGAAGATTTCCAGCCGGTACTGAATGCGGCCGCTTATGCCCTTATTATGGACGAAGTTATTCCTAGTGACGCAGACAGAATCGTACAGGGGCGTCGTACCCGTAAGAGACTTGAAAACGGAAGTACGGTGAACCAGCTTTACAGTGCCGCAATCAGCAGGATGTATCCTGACTCAGATTATGCAAAGATCTTTGACGCTAAAAATGAAATCTTAAGCGATACTTCCTACGAAAAGATTCTGCAGAATTATCCGACCCTTCTGAATGCAAGACGTTTTTCTCTTATTGTAAGCGGAAACATCAATCGTGATGAAGCATGTGAAAAAGTGAACAGAGTCTTTTCAGTTCTTCAGGAACATTCTTCCATGGGGTCCCTGAATTCAGACCGAGTCTGGCAGGAAATACCGGTTCCCGATTTCCCTGCCGGAAAAACCCAGAAGGTGAAACTGAATCACACCTTCCTTACTGATGTAAGTGCAAAGGATGCCGGGCCAATGCCGGCAGTTCTTATTCCAACAAAAAGTTTTGCTGATCCGGTTCTGTTTTGTATTAAGGCTCCGGAAACCGGCAGCCCTGACTTTGCGGTTTTCAATGCGGTTCTTGTTTACCTTCAGAACAGTCTTGCTTCGCTTTCATCGGGAAGGAATGACCTTTTCAATTGCAGCGTTTCGGTTTCTACCGCAGGCTGGCGGCTCCCTTTCGGGACTCTGAGTTTTTCGTCAGTTGAGCGTACATCTGCAGCCGAAGCGGTTTACTCAGAAGCAGTTGAAAAACTCTGTCGTGAACTTTCGGAAACCGCCAGTGCCGGAAAAACTCTCAGAAAGATTAAGGATATCTGGACTGCTTCTGAATTCGGGGACGCTCTTACAAATACGGGAAGTGCTCTTCTTGTAGACAACAGCATTCACGGAAAGCCTGCTTCGGCAGGGGCTGCATACGAAACCTACAGAGAGGTGAATGCGCTTGAAAGCAGTCAGGTTCTGGAAGTGGTGGAAAAATACTTTAAGCTTGATTTGCTTTTCAGACTGTATTCGGCAGATTCTAAAAAATAACAGAATCCATCAGAACATCATTTTCTTCTACAGGAATATCATCTACAATCTGGAACGGAAAGCATACTCCAAGTTTTGTAAATTTTTTTCCTGTTCCGGAAAGGAATTTGTCGTAAAATCCTTTTCCGCGGCCAAGTCTTTTGCCGTCTTCTGTAAATGCGCGGCCTGGTACAATCACAAGAACGTTTCCATAAACTTCCGAAAAATTACACATTACGTCGTCATCGGCAGGTTCAAGAATTCCAAAGGCGCCTTTGTTTAGTTTTGATTCGGGAGTAATCCAGTAAAAGTCCATGGAGTCTGTTTCAGGATTTACTTTTGGAATTGCGATTCTTCGGCCGGAAAGGAAAAGTTCTGAAACAAGTGGAAGTGTATTGAGCTCGTCAGCCAGCGGCATATAAACAAGAACAGCCTGTGCTTTCTGGAATTCCGGAAGAACAGAAATTTTCTCGCAGATGCGGAATGACTGTTCAGTCCGGAAGTTTGGATCGGAAAAGTTTTTTGAAGAAAGGTCTTTGATGTAATTACGCAGTTCCTGTTTTGTCATTTTGCAGCCTGTCTGGATTTTTTGATTCGTTTTTCTTTGTACTGCTGAACGTCGGCTTCCTGGAGAAGAACTCCAAGGGCAAAACTTTCAGGAGTGAACATTGAACATCCGATACTGATTGAAAGTTCGAAAGGTTCGTCAGTTGCAGCATTCCATTCTGCGCAGACTTTGGCAAGTTTGTCCTGAAGTTTTTTGAACTGCTTCAAGTCCATTCCTGGTGCAACAATCGCAAATTCGTCACCACCGATTCGCCCGATAATGTCGTTATTGCGGAATATTGCGGTAAGAAGCTGTGCTTCCGAACAGATTGCTTTGTCACCAAAATCGTGACCGAATGTATCGTTGATTTTTTTAAGTCCGTCCATGTCTCCGAAGATAACAAGACCTGACTTGTTGCGTTTTACTGAAAGGTTGATGGCTTCCTGTCCAAGTTCCATGAAGCCACGGCGGTTCAGGATGCCTGTAAGTTCATCAGTTCTTGAAATGTGCTGAAGAAGCAGATTGTTGTTGTTAAGTCTCTGGCGTTCTTCTTCCGACTTTGTGAATTCATAGGCCGAAGAAAGCTGGGAAGAGAAAATCGTACAGATGAAGTCGTACATGGTCTCATCGTAGCTTCCCATTTTGTAGATCAGATAACCGTACTGAAGCTCGCAGTGGGAAAGGGCAACAACAAAGTATGGTTCAGCGTCAAATTCCATGAAGCCCGGAGGGAGCATGTATTCATTCGGGTCAAAGAACGGTGTGTCAGCGTCACGCTTGTAAAAGAAGTTTCTGCCGTTGTCGTAGGCGGCCAGAAGCGAAGCGCTGTGCGGCATGTCAAAGTAGTCAAAGATTTCTGACTGTTTGTATGGTTCTTCGTAAAGAACTGCAGCGGCCGCCCCGATGTCAAAGTTGTTCAGAACGAACTGGAAGTTTCCTGTAAATTCATAAAGATTGATTCTGGTCTGTGTGTTTGAATAGTAGTTTTCAATCTGGATCAGCTGGTCTTTTCTGATAAGCCAGTCGCCGATGTTTGAAGCATGGAAAGAATCATCTTTTGAAACGGAAGAAAAGTCTTCTGTTTTGTAATCGGTAAAGCCGTCAGAAATATCAACACAGCCGCAGGACTGGCGGTAACGAACCTTTGTTGGTACAGTCTGAACAAGCGGTGTTTCACGGCCTTCAATCAGATCCAGTGCAGTTTCCAGCGAAATATAGCCCTGCATTTCAAGCTGCTGGTTCACTGTAGAAATTGTAGGATTTGACATGGCTGTTTTTGCAATGTCATCAAAGCCGGTAATTTTGATTTTTTCCGGGACTGCAATGTTGTGCTGGTTACAGTAATCCACACAGCCGTAGGCCATGTTGTCGTTCAGACAGACGATTGCGTCAAAATCTATTCCGCCATACTGGTTGGCATAATCAATCATTGCCTTGAAAGCCAGGGAGTAGGCAAAGAATCCGTACAGAACAAGGCTTTCATCAAAAGGAATATTATGGCGTGCAAGAACCTCTTTGTAGATTTCAGTGCGTTCTTCGGCTTCCACCGAATTTTCACCTGCTGCCATAAGTGCAATGCGTTTACAGCCATGGTTTTCAATAAGGTGCGAAATAAGTGCATCAAGACCCGGTTTACAGTCAACGATGATGCTGTGAATGTCGGGAACAGCAACTCCGATTGAAACTATTTTCACCGAAGAAAAAGATCTGATGTATTCGTAAAGGGCATCATTTGTAACGTGAGTTCCCTGTGTGGTAGAACTGAACAGAACTGCATCCAGGTTGTTTTTCTGGATAAATGAAGCAACGGCTCTTCGCTGGTAGCCGAACTGATCGTAACACTTTCCGAATTCACCTACAGGGAAAATGAAAAGCGTACAGTTGTTTTTCTTGCAGGCCTGAGAAATGCCCTGAATCAGAGCCTTGCTGTATTCAGAACCTGCATCATTTACTAAAAACCCGATTTTATATTTTGCACCCGACATACTAAAACTCTATTTGTTGATTTCCGAATCAGATGAAAGCGTTCCAGCCTTTCTGTTCGATTCCCTTGCACCATTTGTCGGCAGCAAGTTTTGCACCTTCCAGGTCGTGGTCGCGGTAGTTTCCGCATTCCTGTTCAGTTGTGGCAGGAACAGGTTTGTCCCATACTGCAACTTTCTTAAGAACGTTCAGAAGGTGTCCGCAAACGTATTCTTCATCATGGTCACCGAAGATTGTAAAGTAGAATCCTGTGCGGCATCCCATTGGTGAAAGGTCAATTACGCCTTCCATTTCGTCGCGGATATATTCAGCCATGAGGTGTTCCAGAGTGTGGATGGCACCTGTTGTAAGGAATTCTTTGTTTGGCTGGCAGAAGCGGATATCAAACTTTGTTACCACATCACCTTTAGGTCCTTCTTTTTTTGAAGCAAGGCGAACGAAAGGTGCAGTTACCTTTGTGTGGTCCAGATTAAAGCTGTCTACGTTGTATTTTTTTTCCATAATTATCTCCTAGATTTCTTTTACAAGATTCATCATAAGTTCTGTGCTTTCGCCGGCAGCAGTTTCTTCATTGAAACTGTATGTCGATTCAGCGGAATCGTCTGCCATGTCGCTCATGCAGCGTACAACAACAAAAGGTGTTTTGTTCAGGTAGCAGGCGTGAGCAATAGAGGCACCTTCCATTTCGCAGCAGGCTGCGTTGAAAGTCTGTTTGATGAAGTTTTTCTTTTCGCCGGAAGAAATGAACTGGTCACCTGAAGCTACAAGTCCTTTTACAAGCTTGCGGTTTTTGCATGATTCGCTGGCAGCAAAGGCGCGTTCAACAGCTGCAATAAGCTTTTCGTCGGCAGGGAAGTCGCGTACAGGAAGTCCCGGTACATGTCCGAATTCGTAACCGAAGATTTTTACGTCCACGTCGTGGTGAACAGCTGCAGTAGAAACTACAAAGTCAAAGATGCCAAGGCCCTGAGCCATGGCTCCAGCGATTCCCGTGTTGATGACGCAGTCACATTTGAATTCCCGGCAGAGAATCTGGGCACAGAGTGCTGCATTGATTTTTCCCACACCGCTCTGAACAACGGCAACATCTTTTCCTGAAAGTTTTCCTGTATAGAAAACAAGATTTGCTGTTTCAGTCTTTTTTGATTCAGTCATAGCGGAAACAAGGTTCTTCACCTCAATTTCCATGGCACCGATAATTCCGATCATTAGAGTTCACCTTCTTTGAAGTAGTGGATAAGAACGTCGTCTACGAGTTTGTCTTTTAAATTGAGCTTTTTGATTACAAAGCGGATAACACTCTTGTAGATAAGGAATCCGCCAATCATTCCGATAACGAAAATTGCTACCAGAATGCCCCAGTAAATGTTGGAAGCATTTTCACCGGAAACGTTGAAGACTTTGAAGAAAAGAAATGCTGAAAGCAGAAAAAGTGCACACATCAGTACCAGGGTTTCGATGATTTCGAAAAGACTGGCAAGAAGCATGAAGTTGTTTGAAAAGCGCTTTTTTGTACGGTAAGCAACCTGGTCTTTTTTTCTTTTTTCCTGTGCTTCAGCATCAAGATCTCTGTAGTCCATTTATTTCTCCTCGTCTGATTTTTCGGCTTTGCTTTCTTTTGCCATGGCAATGATGAAGGAAACCAGAAGAAGGATTCCGCATACTACAACAGCAGAGTCTGCAACGTTGAAAGTTGGCCAGCGGTCAAGACCGAAAAGTCCGTAGAATTTTATGTCGATGAAATCAACTACACCTTCAGAACGGAAGAAGCGGTCGATCAGGTTTCCGATTCCGCCGCCAACAATTCCTGCAATTGCCCAGCGCTGGAGCTTTGAGAATTCGTTGTTACGGAAGTAAATTACGATTACCAGAACGATAACAACTACCGGCACCAGAAGGAAAAGGATGTGGCGCAGTGTTTCTGACCATGTTGCTCCAAGACTGAAAGCAACACCTGTATTTGATACGTGAATGATTCTGCAGAAATCGCCAAGCATCTGGAATCCGATTGTGTACGGCGGGATGTGGCGTACGATAAGCATTTTTGTAATTTGATCAAGAACGATAACTACCACTGCCAGAACAAAAGGCAGAAGCTTGCTTTTCAAATTTTTTTCCATAATATTTCTATTATAATGCATTTTATAGTGGGTTTCTAGGGAAAGAATTTGTCAGAATTAATTAAATTGGTTATATTGTATAATATGACTAATTTAATGGAGGTTACAGTATGACAGCATCTTTAGCAAATGTAAAAAGCCGGTTCAGTGATTTTGTAAGGTGTGCTCAGACTATGGAACCCGTATTTGTTACAAAACACGGGAAACGGGCTGCTGTATTAATCAGTGTAGAAGATTATGAAGCAAAATTTGAAGAAAAACCTTCTGTAGCATGGCTTTCTTATGAATCTTGGCGGGAAAAGAATGCAGAAAACCTGGAAGATGAAGATCCTTTTGCAGATACCCGTGATAAATGGACGCCTCCTTTGTATGCACCAAATGATTTTGATGGGGTGTAATAATGCGACCGATTTACCTTCTTGATACAAATATTATCAGCGAGATTTATAAGAAAAATCCTGATCCCAAAGTTTGCGAAGCGGTAAAAGAGCACATTTCATTAAGTGCTATTTCAACAGTTTCATGGCATGAAATGCTTTATGGGATGAAAAGAAAACCAGAAGGGAAAAGCAAAGATTTACTTTCGGATTTTCTGATGAATTTTGTCAGCAATAATTTTGAGAAGATTCCCTATGATGAATATGCGGCTAGTATTCATTCTGAATTGCGTGCCTCATTAGAACAGCGAGGTGTGTTAATCCCTTATGCAGATTTTCAGATAGCTTGTATTGCCAGAGCAAATAATATGATCTTAATTACAAGAAATGTAAAAGATTTTGAACAGATTCCGGGACTGATGATGGAAAACTGGTTCGAATAATCCCTACGCCTGAC
>JAZLIM010000069.1:0-10475 GCA_045617385.1 Treponema sp. | reverse complement strand
AGCAACGATTTCTTTAAGAGTTGATTTTACGTCTGCCATGTTGAAAAGTTTACCGTTTTTTAGCAGATTTAGGAAGTAAGTGAAGGATGACTGTATGTGTTTTATGGAGTATAATTGATTTTATGAGAAAAAATCTTTTTTGCTTCTTACTTCTTTTTGTATTGACCGTATTTCTTGCGGGATGTAAACGTGATAAATCCCTTAACATAGAACTTGATAATTCTGAACCTCTGGCACTTGCCGTTGATATTGAATGGGCTGTTATTTCTGAGCCTTATGTTACTTTTCGTGATGTTCAGGAATGGAATGGAAAAGATTCCGGACATGGAAAGAAAGGCGATGTACTTCAGGTAAAAGGGTATTCTTATTCATCTTCAAATGAAAAATGGGTGAAATTTGAAAAAGGATATTTACCCGTTAAAAGTGTTCAGATTTTTTCAAATAAGTTTCAGGCTGATAAAGTCGGTAAAGGATATTCAGAAGAATGAGTTTGATTATTGCAGAAATCGGGACAAGTCACGAAGGTGATGCAGAAAAAGCAAAACGCATGATTGATGAATGCGCCGAAAGTGGTGCTGACTGCTCAAAATTCCAGTGGGTATATGCTGATGAAATTCTTCATCCGAAAACAGGTTTTGTAAATCTTCCTACAGGACAGATTCCTCTTTACGAAAGATTCCGCCAGCTTGAATGCCCTGTTTCTTTTTACAAAGAAATGCTTGATTATACTCATTCCAAAGGAATGAAGTTCTGCTGCTCTCCATTCGGGCTCCGTTCCCTGGAAGAACTTCTTTCCCTGAATCCTGATTATGTAAAAATCGCATCTCCGGAACTGAATCATTATCCTATGCTGAAACGTCTGGCATCTTACCGCGCTGAACAGAAAAGCCGCGGTGAAAAACCGGTTCCTGTAATTCTTTCCAGCGGTGTTTCAAAAATGGAAGACATTGTAAAAGCTTTGGAAATAACTGGAAAAGAAAACGTATCACTTTTACACTGCATTACAAGTTATCCGGCTCCTGAGAGTGAATACAACCTCCGGGTAATTACAAATCTGAAGAAGGGACTTGGAATAGAAATGGGAGTAAGCGATCATTCCCTGGATCCGGTTATTGTTCCGGTCCTTTCTGTTGCCTGCGGCGGCACGATAATCGAAAAGCATATAACCCTTTCTAAAAAGACTATGGGACTTGATGACCCGGTTGCCCTTGAAGGAGAGCAGTTTGCACTCATGGTTCACTGCGTGCATCAGGCGGAAGCTGCCCTTAACCGTTACGGAGAAAAAGGCTTTGAGTATGTGAAAGATCAGCTTTCTGAAAATGCCGGGGAAGGCGGAAAAGAAAAAATTGAAGCTGTTCTTGGAGACGGAATCAAACGTCTTGCTCCCGCAGAAGAAGCAAATTACGGACGCACAAACCGTTCTCTTCACTTTATGCGCGATATGAAAAAAGGCGAAGTGATTTCAGAAAAGGATGTTGCGGTTCTGCGTACAGAAAAAATCCTGAGGCCTGGAATAAGCCCTGAATTCCTTGAAGAAGTAACCGGTTCCGTTTTGAAAAATAATGTTTCTGACGGGGAAGGGGTTCAGTTTTCTGACTACAGATAATCCGGAAGATTACATCAGCTGTTCAAAAGCGTAACGTGTTAGATTAACAAACTGCTGTCTCATAACATCATTCATCATGATATCCTGAGCTTCTTCCGTAAAGTAATTCCGGGCATTCATTACAATTTCTGAAACATCATCTTTTGTGAGTGGAATTCTTTTCCCGATAAGTGAAGTTTCAAATTCACGGCTCCGGAATGCGAATGGTCCTGCAAAAGCAAGGCTTATGTTTGCAATTGAGTTCTTTTCTGTATTTGCAATGAAGGCAAATGTTGCTGAGTTCTCGTCGATGGAATGTTCAGGGCCTACACGTTTATATACAGAAACATCCCCGTAGTTGATTGGAATACGGATCTTTGAAAGTATGCAGTTTTCAGGAAGGCCCTTGAAGTTTGTAATACTGACAAACTTAGACTGGTCCTGGGTTGAAAGTTCTAGCTTTGCATCAAGGGCCAGAAGAGATGCGTAGAGCGAAAGTTTATGATCCGGATTCAGAATGTTTCCGCCCAAAGTTGCAATGTTTCGTATGTTCGGGTTTCCTACGGAAAGAAGAGCATCGTAAAGAACTTTTGGAAGATGCTTTTCGCCAAGCTGAAGAAGATTCGAAAGTGTTACTCCCGGGCCTGCATCGATATAACGTTCATGACGTTCGATACGGCAAAGTTCTTCTATGGAACGGATGGAGATGAATTTCTGCGGGAGAGTTTCTATTCTGGAACACCCTCCAAGAACTGAAAGATTCTGGGTGGTTTTCAGAAGATAGAGAAGTTCACTGGAATTCTTTGCGTAAAAAACTGAGTGTTCCATAAAAGTTTATTTCCCCAAATCATTGAATGCTTTGATAGCATAAATTATCCCGTTGATGAGAGTGTCCTTGTCGGTACAGCAGGGAGCCAGGTTCTTGAGATTGTCAGAAATGATTTCACGTGTAAGAGAGCCTTTTAAGTTCATTATCTGATAAGCTCCGAAGATTTTGGCAGAATTGCAGTAACCGCAGAGAGTAACACCGGCTTTACGGAATCCGTCCATAATGGCTTTGTATTCTTCGGTTTTCTGAAAATATTCCAGCGTAATGATTGTGCTGTTTTTTACGATTGCAACAGGAATCTTGCAGGAAGAAACCGGGTTGCCGTCCAGGAGAACCGTGCATGAACCGCAGAAACCTTTTGCGCAGCCGGATTTTACCGAAAGACATCCGTAGTCGCGGAGTGCATTCATAAGAGATTCGTCTGACGAGCATTCAAGGGTAATGTTCTTTGAGTTAAGCGTTATCGGAATCTTCATTTGTTTCCTCCGTTTTCTTTTCAGTTTCGGTTTCTGCGTCACGCTGTTTCATAAGGCTGTACAGAAGATTCTGGCTTACCGGAAGCGTAGAAATCTTTGTTGAAAGTGCCAGCGAAAGGGCAGAAGAAAAAGCTGCCGGAATTGTATTGTGAACCAGTTCACCAATCTGTCCTGGGGAATCTTCTGACGGAATAAAGAAAATGCGGATTTCTTCACATTCAACTTTAGCATTCCGCACAAGAGAAGAAAGTTCCTGCTGGATTGAAAGTTTTATGGAACGTTCAGCGGCTTTTGTATCAAAAAGTTTTCCGCAGCTTACAGTCATCCAGAGTCCTTTGATTTTTTCCTGATATGTATAAGGATCAATTTCAACTTCAACTACTGCAGATGCAAAGGAAGCTGAATGGAAAGGCGAACCTGAGAATGTGCTGTTGTTCCATTTGGATTTCATTGAAGGAGAAATCTGTTTTTTTGATTTTAATGGAAGCGGCTCACGTTCACGTTTTTTCTTTATGTCCTGGCAGCATTTTGTCAGAAGATAAGTCATTACAGAAATATTGGAACTGGTTTCTTCCGGAATATTCGGAATTTCGCTTAGCGGGAATTCTGCGTTTATTTTGATTTTTGAAGCTTCAAGTCCTAGAATGTCGCCTGCTGTTTTTTTCCAGATGTTTTCAACTACAGCGGAAGGTTTTATTGTGTGGATTTCGAGAATGCCTTCTTCTGTAAGGGTAAGCTCCATTTTCTGGTCGCAGGAGTAAATTGTTCTTCCGTAATAACCGGAACCGTCGTAGGCACAGGAAAGACCGATTCCGCGAAGCGGAAGGGCAAAGAATGACATGTTCTTCCGGCTTGCATGGTTCTTTGAGTTGATGGTGAAGCTTATGAATTTTCTGTTGAAATCACTTTCGGAAATGACTTTAAGAAGAGTTTCTTTTTCATTTCCCGGCTGCACGGAAAAAGGAAAAGTTTTTGATTTTCCCTGGGAATTCAGAAGGCGGAATTCATCAGGAAGCAGATGCATTTCCTGAATAATCTGCTGAACATGATTTTCTATAGCAAAGAAACTCTGGGCATCAATGATTTTTGGATAAACCGATGTTGGCGGTGTAGGAGAAGATTCTGCCTTTGCATGAATGTAAAGGTTTTCTGTCTGATAAATCCCGGTACATGCAATGGTCATACGGTCAATGATTTCCTGAGAGAAAGGATTTGTGGCTCCTGCATTTACATTGATTGTAATGTTCATGGAGTTTATGCGTCCTTCACTTGTGATCCCGGTCTTGAATGTAATGTCAGAGGAAACACCAGGGCGCATGTATACATCCTGTTCTTCCTGAGTGTATACAAGTTTTACAGGTTTCCGGGTAAGAAAAGAAGCCGTAGCTACCTGGCTTGCAAGAACAGCATTTTTCCAGATACCGTTTGAAAACATACCGGAAGTCTTTGTTTTGTGGATAAAGACCCGGTCAGCTTTCACACCGAGAGTCTGTGTAAGAATATCCAGAAGAAGATATGACCATTTTGTAGGGGTATACACATGGAGAATGTCGTCTTCCATTGTACAGAAAGCACCGTTTGATTCCTGCCACAAAGAATCCACCTGTGAAAGACTCCAGGTGCCTTCAAAAACTTTTATGTCTTCTGTAAAAAGTTCTTTCTCCGCTTCTTCGATTGAGTGTCCTTTATAGAGACCTGTTTTTACTTCACGTTCCGCAAGGAGGCGTACATCGGCAAGGCGTTCGGCTTTTTTTGCAGACTGAACGGTATCGAGGGATGGAAGTTCGTTAAGTTCATTTACCAGATTTGAAAAATCAGATCCGCTTCTGTCTTTGGGAATCTTGATGGCCGGATGCTTGTATTTTTTTTCGATTGACTGGAATGCAGATTCCAGAGAGTTGATGTCAAAGGAGATTTCAGCGTCCTGGGCCAGTTCTGCAACTTTTTTCTTGTCAGGACCGCAGACAATTCCAAGAACTTCTCCGGGAAATGAAACAGCGCCTTTTGTAAAGACCTGTACCGAAGTTCCGTTGATGTCAATTTTGTTGTTCCCCGGAATGTCGTTTGCAGTAAAGAAATAGTAGTCTTCCGGAAGATTCGGAATTATTACTTTGGAAACTGTCCCGGTACTGGCAGGACTTCTTATAAGGCTTGCGTAAAGCATTCCCTGGGAAGAAAAATCTGAATAGAAATCCTTTGCTTCAAGAGAAAATAAATTGTCGTCAGTTTTTGCTTTTTTCATTTCTAAAAATCAGGAGCCAAGCTCTTTTACACAGTTTATTACATATTCAATGTCTTTGTCTGACATTTCAGGCCAGATTGGCAGAGAAATTGTCTGTGAGTACTGCTTTTCGGCATTAGGGTAGTTTTCTGCCCTGAAATCAGGGTAAAGATCCTGCCAGTAAGTAAAATGAAAAATCGGGATGAAATGAACGCTTATTCCAAGTCCTAAAGCCTGCAGTTTCTTTGCAGCTTCAAGGCGGCTCAAAGGACATTTTTCATTTACACGTAAAGGATAAAGATGGCATGAGTTTCCTTCCTGGTCCGGAGGAAGGGTGATGTAGTCCAGTTTTCCGAAAGCTTCATTATATATGTCAAAAATACGGCGGCGTTTTTCGTAGAACTCAAATGATCGTTCAAGCTGTTTTACACCGATTGCAGCAAGAACATCAGGAAGGTTGAATTTGTAGCCTGGAGCTACGATATCGTATTCCCAGGATGCGCGAGGAGAGGTGTAGCGGTCCCAGGTGGTACGGTCCATTCCGTGCATGCGCATGGTTGTCATGCGGTGGGCAAGATCTGGATTTCTTGTAGTAACCATTCCGCCTTCGGCAGTGGTGATCGTTTTTGTTACATAAAAACTGAACACGCCGATATCCCCGATTGTGCCACCGTACCCAAGTTCAGTTTTTGAAGGGAATGAGTGAGCGGCATCTTCAATTACGTAGATGCGGTTTTCAGGTGTGGAATATTTTTCTGCAAGGGCACAGATTTCTTTCATGCTGCACATGTTTCCGGCAAAATGAACCGGAACAATTGCACAGATGCGGTGTTCAGTATCTTTTTTAAGGATTTCTTCAATTTTTACGGGATCAATGGAGTAGGTGTCTTTTTCAATGTCTGCAAAGAAAACATCAGCATTCAGGTGACGGGCACAGGTTGCTGTTGAAACGAAAGTGTAGGGTGTGGTGATTACAGCTTTTCCCTGTTTTACACCACAGGCTTCCATTGCCAGAATCATACCCGAGGTATTTGAATTTACTGCAAGACTTATGATTTCGCCTGTTTCCATTCCGAGCTTTTTGCGGAGGGGAAGACAGTCATTATCTGTTACTGCTTCGGAGAATTTCTTTTCGAATTCCAGAGCCCATTTTCCTGTGGTAAGCCATCCTGAACGGAGGACTTCAAGAACTGCGTCTTCTTCATCTTTTGAAAGTGCGGCTTTATGGAATGGTACACGAATTTCGTTCATTTATTTGTCCTCATTTCATCTGTGGCGAAATTTTTATTATTTCAGAAAGGGCTTCTTTGTTACGGTAAAGATCTTCCTTACCTTCCGTAAAATGGCAGATCGGATCCAGGTCTTCAAGGAGCTTTTTCAGTTTTGAACTTTCCCATGGAAGGTTTACAAGCTGGAGAACTTTAGGGAAGTCTGTTGGTGAAGGGTTTTCTTCCTTAAGCCACAGAGGTTCATCAAGTCTTTCTCCAGGACGGGCCCCGATAATTTTTATGTCGATGTCTTTGTACGGTTCAAGACCTGAAAAGCGGATAATCTGCTGGGCCAGATCAATAATCTTGATCGGTTCCCCCATATCAAGAAGATATGACTTTCCGTTCTGTCCGTGTCCGCCGGTCTGAAGAACAAGGGAACAGGCCTCAGGTATGGTCATGAAATAGCGGACCATTTTTTCGTCGGTTACTGTAACAGGTCCGCCGTTATTTATCTGGCTCTGGAAAAGAGGAAGAATGGAACCGCGGCTTCCAAGAACGTTTCCGAAACGCACAAACATGATGGCCTGGTTTTCTGCAGCATTGAGGCTGGCCTCAAGAACCAGTTTTTCTGAAATCATTTTTGAAAATCCGTATGTACACACAGGGCTTACAGCCTTGTCGGTTGAAATCAGAACGAAACGGGAAACTTTGTGCTTAAGGGAAGCGTCAAGAAGATTTTTTGTTCCGAAAATATTGTTTTCAATTGCGGCAACAGGGTTTTCTTCCATCATATCAACGTGCTTGTAAGCGGCACAGTGGAAGATTACGTCACATCTGGTCTGGCGGATAATGTAATCAACGTATTCCCGGTCTTTCATGTCTCCGATGATTGGAACTATGGTAGCTTTTTCACCGACTCCTTCGCGCTGAAGAACCTGAAGTTCACGGAAAATCTTTACGATGGAGTTTTCACCATGACCGAAAAGGTAAAGTCTTTCAGCTCCTCCGCTCAAAAGCTGTCTGGCTAGTTCCGACCCGATTGAACCTCCCGCACCTGTAATAAGTACACGTTTTCCGCGGAGGTAATTCAGGCTTTCTTTCAGGGAAATGGTTACCGGTGTTCTTCCAAGGATATCCAGAGGATCGATTTCACGTGCCTGAACAAAATGTGCAGTTCCGTTTACAATCTGGCTTACGCTAGGGAGAATCTTTATGTGCTTGAAGCCGGCTTTTACCAGAAGTTCATAAATCTGGCGGATGCGTTCAGTAGGAGCCGAAGGTATTGCTATGATTGCTTCGTCGCTTTCTGTGTTTCTTAACAGGGAAGAGATGATTTCTATAGGTCCCAGAACGGGAATCCCGTCGATTTTCTGTCCGATTAGATTTTTGTCATCATCAAGAAAGGCAACAACTTTTCCGAAAACTTTTTTGCGGCTGATGTCATCGGCAATAGTGCGGCCTGCAAAGCCTGCTCCGATGATATAAACATTTTTCTGATTTTTCATTTCCCAAACCCATCTTAATTATAACATAACAGGCCTAAATCTGCGATATCTTTACTAAAAAATCTCTAAACTTCGATTTTCAGATTCCGATAGTAGAATGACGACTAAAATAGTTTTGGGGTGTTCCATGGGGAAAAACGTAAAGAAATCAGTAATTGCAGCTTTTGCATTATTGGTATGCTCCATTTGTTTTGCCGGTCAGATTTCAGTTCAGGTTGTTCAGCATAACAAAGCCATTGATTATGTAAGTGAACAGTCTCTTATAGTTGAAGATGAACTTTTGAACGGATTTTTTGACAAAGGTTATATAGTTACGAATTCGGTAGCAAGAGTTTCAGATTCCATTGAAACAGATTCAGATCTGTTTTACGAAGGATTCGGAGAAGCTTTTGACGGTTCCAGCGATGTTTTCGTTCAGGTAAAGGTATATTTTACTGCAACTGAAAAGAAAACTTCTGCCGACATTGTTACGAGCAGACTGGACCATATAGACTGGGTTATGACAAATGTCACAACTGGAAAAGTAATTAAAGAAAGTTCTGTACAAGGAATTGCAAACAAACCGGGAACAGACGAAAGTGTTCGCCTTGTTTCAGGAAAACTGATTTCCGAAATACAGAAAGCTTTATAATAGGTGGTGGGAAATGAAACACAATTTTTCAAAGATTTTGGCAAAAGCAGCTGGTGTATTGTGTATCTGTGCACTTTTTGCTTCTTTTAGTCCTTCTCTGGACGGAAGGGCTGTAGTGGCTGATGAAGGAGTTTTTCCTGAAGGTCTCTTTGCAAAGACAGTCGGATATCTTCCTGGAGATGTTCTCAGCGTAAACAACATTTCCGGTAATGCTACTGTTGATATCCTTGTAATCGGAGCTCTTGATCCTTCTGAAGGTGTTGCAATCATGCTTTCACCGGAAGCTGCAAAAGAAATCGGAATTACAAAGAATTCAAATAACATCGTAAAGATTACAAAAAGAACCGGTCAGGATGAACGTGTTTACGGAACAGCCGTAATCGCAAAAAACTCCGGTCTTGACGAATATTTTGAAGAAGAAGCCAGGGCAGCTGAAGAACCCCCTGTTCAGAGTGCGGCTGTAGAAGAACCTGCCGAAGAATTCACAGAAGAAGAAGCTCCTGAAGAAAGCTTTGCCGAAGAAGAATCTTCTGACGAAGAGTTTGAAGAAGAATCATTTGAAGATGAAGAATTCGAAGAAGAAATTTCAGAAGATGAAGAGTTTGAAGAAGAATCTGAAGAGGCCTCTGATGAGGACGAAGAATTCCTTGAAGAAGATTCAGAAGACGAAGAATTTGAAGAAGAAGATTCTGAAGACGAAGATTTCGAAGAAGATGAAGAAGAACTTCTGGAAGATGAAGAACCTGGAGATTTCGAAGAAGAATCTGATGAAGAAGAAGATCTTTCTGAAGAATATGAAGAAGAAGCTCCTGAAGATTTTGAAGAAGAATCTGAAGAATATGCTGAAGAAGATGAAGAAGCCTTCGAAGAAGAATCAGAAGAATTTGAAGATGATTCTGATGCAGAATACGAAGAATCAGAAGAACTTGAAGCTCTTTCTGATGAATCAGAAGAAGAAGAACCTGAAACAGAATTGATTTCAGATGAATCAGAAGCATACGAAGAAACTGAAGAAGAACTTCCTGCTGAAGAGACAGAAGAAGGTCCTGAAGCCTATGTTGATGATGAACTTTCAGTTCTTCCATCTTATAACGTTGTTGAACCAGCAGAACCGGAAGAAACAGAAGAAGCTTCCGAAGAAGAGACTTCAGAAGATGAATATGACGCAATCGTTCTTGTTCCAACAGATGAATATCCACCTGAAGCAGAAGAAGTTGTAGAAGAAAATAATTTCCAGGAAGATATGGTAGAAGATCTTCTTCTTGATACAAAGACTGTTCCTGAAGTAAGAGCAAACGAAGTATTTGAAATTGAAGAAAACGCTTACGAACCTGTTGTAGTTGAACCTGTTCGTGAAGAACCAAAGAACTCATTCGAAAAATACACAGTCGGTTCACTTTCAGAACTTAAGAAAGGTTCATACTATATCCAGATTGCAGTTCTTAGAGATGAAAACAACGTTAAAGACATCATCAATAAGTATGCAAAGAATTATCCTGTTGTCCTTGTTCCAACTTCATCAGGAACCGCCCGTCAGGTTCTTATTGGACCTCTCACTGTTGATGAATACGGTACAATCCTTGCAAGATTCAAGGCATACGGATTCAAAGATGCTTTCTTAAGAAAGATAAAATAGGATTTATAAGGCGCCACCCCGCCTTAAGAAATAAGATTTTAATCCCAAGGTATCCCAAGTGCCTTGGGATTTTTTGTTTTAAATGTGGTATATTGAAGTTATGTCTTATAACTGCGTTGTAATTCTTGGACCTACTGCCGTTGGAAAAACTGCGGTTGGTGTTTCAGTTGCCCATCATTTTGGCGGAGAAGTGATTTCTGCCGATTCCCGTCAGACTTATAAAGGCCTTGATATCGGTTCGGGAAAAGACCTCTGCGAATATGAGGTTGACGGAGTTCCGGTTCCTTATCACTTAATCGACATAACAACTCTTGAAACAGAATACAATGTTTTCAATTATCAGACTGATTTTTACCGTGTTTTTGAAGAAATCCGGGGGCG
>JAZLIM010000068.1:0-51416 GCA_045617385.1 Treponema sp. | reverse complement strand
GAGGCAATACCCGTTCCCATTCCGAACACGGAAGTCAAGCTCTCTTGCGCCGATGATACTGCTCTTTAGCGGGAAAGTAGGTAGCTGCCAGGCTTTTTTTTGTTTAAATCAGGCTGTCTTTTTCGACAGCCTTTTTTATTTACTAATGAATTGAGAAATGCTTAATTATCCATTATAATATTTTAGATTTAATAAAGAGTTTTATTTCTTAAATTGGAGTTTTTATATGCCTATTACCCAGTATCTGGAACGCAATGCCCGTGAATTTGGGGACGATGTAGCTCTTGTAGAACTTAATCCTGAACAGAGAGATACAAAACGTGTCACATGGAAAGAATATGACCTTATGCAAAGTGAACCTTTCATGCCTTACCGCCGTGAAATTACATGGCGTGTTTTCAATGAAAAGGCAAACCGCTGTGCTCATTTTCTTCTTGAAAGAGGCGTTCAGAAAGGGGACAAAGTCGGCATTCTTATGATGAACTGCCTTGAATGGCTCCCAATTTATTTCGGTATTCTGAAAACTGGTGCTCTGGCTGTACCTCTTAATTTCCGTTATGCTCCGGATGAAATCGAGTACTGTGTAAATCTTGCAGATATCAGTGTTCTGTTCTTTGGACCTGAATTCATCGGACGTATGGAACAGATTGCAGATAAGATTATGGCTCACAGACTTCTTCTTTACGTTGGTGACGGACAGGTTCCAACCTTCAGTGAAGACTATTTCCAGCATGCCATGAATTACGACAGCCGTGACCTTAATCTTCCTATTACTGATGACGATTACGGTGCCATTTACTTCAGTTCAGGAACTACAGGTTTCCCAAAAGCAATCCTTCATAAGCACCGTGCTCTTATGCATTCTGCTGCAGTTGAACAGAATCATCATGGACAGCAGAAGGATGATGTATTCCTTTGTATTCCACCTCTTTACCATACAGGTGCAAAAATGCACTGGTTCGGTTCCCTCATTTCAGGAGGAAAATCTGTACTTCTGAAGGGAATCAAACCTGAATTCATTCTTAAGGCTGTTAGTGAAGAAAAATGTTCAATCGTATGGCTTCTGGTACCTTGGGCTCAGGATATTCTTGTTGCTCTTGATTCGGGTACCCTTAAGAAAGATGACTACAGACTGGACCAGTGGCGTCTTATGCATATTGGAGCTCAGCCTGTTCCAAAGAAGCTTATTGAAGACTGGAAAAAGTATTTCCCGAACCATGATTACGATACAAACTACGGGCTTTCCGAATCTATCGGGCCTGGATGTGTTCATCTTGGTGTGGAAAATACACATAAGATCGGGGCAATCGGTGTTCCGGGCTATGGCTGGCAGTGCAAGATTGTTGATGAAAAACGTGTAGAAGTAAAGCAGGGTGAAGTTGGTGAACTTGCCGTTAAAGGTGACGGTGTTATGTGCGAATACTACAAGAACCCTAAGGCTACAGACGAAGTTCTGGATAAAGAAGGCTGGCTTTACACCGGTGATATGGCAATGCAGGATGAAGACGGATTCATCTTCCTGGTTGACCGCAAGAAGGATGTTATCATTACAGGCGGAGAAAATATTTACCCTGTACAGATTGAAGACTTCCTTCATAAGATGACAGAAATCAAGGATGTTGCAGTTATCGGTCTTGGCGATGAACGTCTTGGTGAAATAACCTGTGCAATTATCGAAGTTAAGGAAGGAATGAGCCTTACAGAAGAACAGGTAAATGAATTCTGTATGGAACTTCCAAAATATAAGAGACCTCGCAAAATTATTTTTGCACCGGTTCTCCGTAACCCAACAGGAAAAATCGAAAAGCCAAAGCTTCGTGAAATGTACAAGACAGCAAACGATCCTTTTGCTGCAATGCAGAAATAATCTATTTTTTCGGGGAAAATAATGTTTGATGTAAAAGATACTGACTTTTTTGATCTTGAAGATGAATCATTTGATACAATCATTGAAAATGACATCAAATTTACAGGTGATATTAAATTCAAAAAGCCACTGATGATCCGTGGAATTGTAAACGGAAATATTCAGGCAACAAGTGATCTTGTAGTTGATACAGGTTCTGAAGTTACTGCTGATATAAGTGCTTCCCGTGTTCTTATTAAGGGAAAAGTAACTGGAAATGTACGCGGTGAAAATCTGATTTTTGTTACTGCTTCCGGATCTCTTGACGGCGATATTACAACAAAGAAAGTTGTACTTGAACCGGGCTGTGTTTTTACCGGAAGATGTACAATGCTTCCTCAGGAGGAAAAATGAAAAAGCTTCTGATTTCCTTGTCCGTTTTTCTTGCTGTTTTTTCAGCTTTTGCACAGTCAGTAAAACAGGATGCTCTTGTTCTGTATCATAACGGAAAATATGCTGAGGCTGTTTCTGTATGCGAGGAAGAACTTAAAGATAATCCGAATCGTATTGAATCCTATGTTGTAATGTGCTGGGCACTTGTAAGCAACAAACAGTATGGACAGGCAGAACAGCGCGCTATGGATGGTCTTGCAATCAGTCCTTACGATCTCCGTCTTACAGAGGTGCTTGGTGAGGCAAAATATTATCTTGGAAAAAATAACGGTGCAATGGAACAGTTTCAGAAATACGTAGCAACTGCTCCTGAAAGCAGTTCGCGTGTAGCCACCGCCTATTATTTTATGGGGGAAATCTACATCAAGCAGGGCCGTTACCAGCATGCCGATATTTCATTCACATCTGCCTGTAAAAAGGATCCCCTTGTAGACCGCTGGTGGGTGCGTCTTGGATATGCCCGTGAAATGGCCGGAAACTGGTCTGAAAGTTACAGTGCATATGAGGAAGCTTTGAGACTTAATCCTTCTTCTTATGAAGCATCATCCGGACGTGAAAGGGTGTCAAAGAAACTGTAATGGATTTTTCAAAACACATTATCCGTTTTGAAACACAGGGCTGCCGGCTGAACCAGATTGAGAGTGAAGGGGCAGCTCATTTTTTTATTCAGAACGGTTTTACATCTGATATGACTCCTGTTTCGGCAAAATCTTTGGAAGATTCTTCCACAGTTCTTGTCATTGTGAATACCTGTTCAGTAACACAGAAAGCAGAACAGAAGGCCAGACGAATTATCCGTCTTCTTCTTAAGAAATACCCGATGGCAGTAATTCTTGTAACTGGTTGCTATGCCCAGCTGAGACCTGAAGAAATCAAGAAAATGGATTTACGGATTTCGGTTCTAGGCGGACAGTTGAAAAGCCGTCTTTCTGAAGTTCCTTCAGTTCTGAAAGAGTCCCTGGAAAACTCCTGTGATTTTGACCCGGTATCTTTTGTGGAAATTCTTGAAAAGAAAATAATCTCAAGGCCTGTTGAAAAAGAAGGAGTCCCGGAAAAATCATTTACTCTCTCAACGGATTCTTTCCTGGCTCATTCAAGGTCTTCATTGAAAATTCAGGATGGATGCAACAGCCGCTGTTCTTACTGCACTATTAATTTTGCAAGAGGAAAGAGTGTTTCGCTTCCTGCAGAGGAAGTGATTGCACGTGTGCGCCAGCTGGAAAAGGCCGGACAGACTGAGGTAGTCATTACGACTGTAAATATTGCACAGTACCATAGTGAATACAACGGGAAAATCATTAATTTTTCAGGTCTTTTGAAGCTTATTCTTGAGAATACTGAAAAAATCAATGTTCGTATTTCAAGTATTTATCCACAGATTGTAAATGATGATTTCTGTGAGGCTGTAAAAAATCCAAGAGTTTGCCCTCATTTTCATATTTCGGTTCAGAGCGGAAGCGATAAAATCCTAAGTTCAATGAACCGCGGGTATACAGCTGCTTCGGTAGTTGAGGCCTGCCGCAAAATACGGGAAGTAAAAGAAAATCCTTTTCTGGCCTGTGATATTATTACCGGGTTCCCTGGGGAAACAGATGAGGATTTTGAAGAAACTCTTGAGCTTTGCCGAAGATGCGGTTTTGCATGGATTCACGCTTTTCCGTATTCAGAAAGACCTGGAACAGAAGCTGTAAAACTTCCGAACAAAGTTCCTCAGGCGGTTTCCGGAGAAAGAGCTTCAAGACTTACCAGATGGGCTTCTGAATCAAAGATTGCTTATGTCAGTTCTTTCATTGGAAAGGAACTTGACTGCGTAATAGAAACGGTAAGAAAGCCGAAAGTTTTTGCGGAAAACAAGGTTATTTATCACGCTGTAACTTCAAATTTCCTTCACTGCGAAATTGAATGTGATGAAACTTTGAACCGTTTTTCTTCAGGTACTCCAGCAAGAGTACGGATTGAATCTGTTCTTTCTGAAAATGTAATGAAAGGCGGCGAAACAGAATGCCGTGCTTCCATCGTTCAGAATCAGTGATTTCCAAAAACTGTCTTATTGCTTATATAGTAGATTTCCAGTATTTTATGTATATGAAAAGTATTAAAAAATTATTCATTGCTGTTCTTACAGTGCTTTTTGTTTCACTTCCATCCTTTGCAGAGGATTTCGACTGGTCTCAGTGCTGGTGCACTTATGGTGCCGGAATTAAGGAAAAAGATTTAATCGTAGATATCGGAACCGGAATTAACTGGAAAGTTCTTAATCTGGATGCAGACCGTAAAAACTGGTTTGTTCCAGCAATTGAAGTTTCTGTTGAAGTTCCTGTAAAAATCTGGAAACTTCCTCTTTCTTTTGGAGGTTCTGTTTCTTATCAGGCCTGGGGATACAAAGCAGGTGATACAGAATACGGTCAGCACGATTTTACTACAGCCGGTATGGTAAATTATCATTTCCATCTGCCTCCGGAAAACCTTGATGTATATGCAGGGCTCAGAATCGGATTCGGTTATGAAATTACAGATACAAACGGCAATAAAGGAAATGCACCTTACTTCTATTCAGATGAAGTTGCAGGGGCAACCTGGTATTTCAATGATGATATCGGGCTGAATGTTGAATTCGGTTATCCGATTGCATTTAGAGTAGGTGTTTCTCTTAAACGCTAATTAAAAAAGAAGGGCAGTTGCCCGGGGGTACGAATATGAACTTAACAGGAAGAAATTTCCTTACACTAAAAGACTTTACTCCGGAAGAAATCCTTTTCCTTCTGGATACTGCAGCTGACTTCAAGGAAAAGAAAAAGAAGCACATTCCGGTAGATATTCACCGCGGAAAAAATATTGCGCTTATCTTTGAAAAGACAAGTACACGTACACGCTGCTCTTTTGAAGTTGCAGCCCATGATCTTGGAATTTCAACAACTTATCTGGCAGAAGGAAGCCAGATGGGAAAGAAAGAAAGTATTGCTGATACAGCAAGAGTTCTTGGAAGAATGTTCGAAGGTATTGAATACCGCGGATTCGGACAGGAAATTGTTGAAGAACTTGCAAAGTATGCCGGTGTTCCTGTGTGGAACGGGCTTACAGATGAATATCATCCGACACAGATGCTGGCTGATATGCTTACAATCCGTGAGCATTTTGGAAAACTGAAGGGACTGAAACTGGTATATTTCGGAGATGCCCGCTTTAATATGGGAAACTCCCTGGCCATTGCCTGTGCAAAACTCGGACTTAATTTTGTTGCCTGTACAACTCCAAAATATTTCCCGAATAAAGCACTTCTTGGCGACTATGAAAAATGGTGCAAGGAAAGCGGTGGTTCGGTAACTTTCGAAAGTGATATCGACAAAGCCTGTAAAGGTGCCGACATCATTTATACAGATGTTTGGGTAAGTATGGGTGAACCTGATGAAATGTGGGCTGAAAGAATCAAGGATCTTCTGCCTTATCAGGTAAACAAGGCAGTTATGGAAAAGGCCGGTCCAAATGCAATTTTCATGCATGATCTTCCTTCTTTCCATGATGAAAATACAAAAATCGGAAAGGAAATTGCACAGAAATTCGGAATCAGCGAAATGGAAGTTACAAACGAAGTATTCGAAAGCAGCCAGAGTGTTGTTTTTGATGAAGCTGAAAACCGTATGCATACAATCAAGGCTGTTATTGCAGCAACACTTGGACTGTAAGAGGAGAAAATATGAACGCAATCATTACTGTAGTTGGATCAGATAAAGTAGGAATTATCGCAAAGGTTTCTGCATACCTTGCTGAACACAAAATCAACATTGTTGATATTACACAGACAATTCTTTCAGGAAACTTCGTTATGATGATGATGGCAAACCTGGATAATGCAGACTGCACAATCGACGATCTTCGTAAAAGCATGGACGAAATGGCCGACACAATGGGTGTAGAAATCAACATCATGAGTGAACGTGTATTCAGTGCTATGCATCGTGTGTAAACTGATGGATGTGAAAGAAAGCGAGTTTGCAAAGCAAACTCGCTTTTTTTTAGAACGATATTATTTCTTCAAAAACCTGTATTGCGAACTGGTCAGTCATTCCGGAAATATATTCTATACAGCATTTTTCAAAAGATTCATTGTCAAAAATGTCAAATACAACCGGAGTGTTGAATTTCAAAAGGTTTTTGCGGTCAATGACTGCATGTTTTGCCGGATCAAAAGGCTTGTAGTTCGTGTGTTTGATAAGCCATTCTTCAAAGGTTACGGAAAGGTTCGGGTATAGCTTTAATGCTGAAGCTGCACGCCCGTTCTGTGCGTAAACCTGAACTTTCATCAAAGTCCTCCAGATTGTACCGATTACATTTGAAGCATAGTTCTGGAATTCCTGAAGCCTCCAATGGAAGTAAATATTCGAAAAGTTGAATTTCTTGATTTCAAGAATGAACTTGAAATATTCTTCGCTGAAGCAGAGTCCTTTTTCGGGACTGGACTGTTCGCAGAGATCAACAATAAGGTCATTTATAAGAACTGTAGTATTGATTGCTTTTCCGCTGCGTAAAGCATGCTGGGCGCCTTTGTGTTCAAAACCGAGAGTGCTTCCTACAATTTCACGAAGCTGGCGGTAGGAAGCTGAATCGATGATGTGGTAGGCCCGGGCATCTTCCAGGTCTCTCCCGAGGAATGCAATCTTATCGGCAATTTTTACAACACAGGCTTCCCATGTAAAAGGCTGGATAAAGCCCGGACGTTTCATTGAATACAAATCGATTGCTTTTTCGCGGGGCTTAATTCCCTGCTGGTCAATTTCTCCACAGTGACAGATAAGCCCGTCTCTTACGGCGTAGGTAAGGTTCAGCGGCTGGTGTATTCCGGCCGGGTCAGGAAGGGTTTCAATGTAATCTGCAAAGAACAGGGAATTGCGTTCGTGCCAGAACTTCTTTGGCGCATTTGCTCCCTGTTTCTGTTCCAGAAGACTGTTCAGACAGTCTTCTCCGTGATGCCCGAAGGGAGCATGGCCCATATCGTGCCCGAGGGCAATTGCTTCGGTAAGCTCAGGGTTGAGCCCAAGGTGTTTTGCAATGGTTTTTGAAACGGAAGCAACGTGGAGTACGTGTTCCATCCTGGTACAGATATGATCATTATGAGGTGCAAAGAAAACCTGCGTCTTGTGTTTAAGGCGGCTGAATGCCTGGCTGTGAAGAATTCTGGTATAGTCACGTTCAAAAGGGGAACGGATGGAATTCCCGCGTTCGTAGATTCCGATTTCACGTTTTACAGCTTCTTCCCATTTCGGATTATTTTCATCCATGCGTTCTTTGATAAATGAATCTTTCATCTTTGCGTCCTATTGGAGGAATATGTAGTCACTGAAGTAAACGCCATAAATTTCACCAAGGGAAAGTTTCTGGTTAATAAGTTCCTTCAGGTCTTCTTTGATTTTTTCTTCGGTTTTGGAAAGCAGTTCCTTCTGTGTGTATCCGGTGAAATAAGTCTTTATGATTCCTTTGATGACAAGTCTTTTTCTTGAAAGCTCTTCAAAGAAAACGGTATCTCCTTCGCTGTACGAAAGCCAAGGAGTTACAACAACTGTAGTTCCCGAATCTTCCGGGTTTTCTGATGTCGGGTAAGGTTTTGTAACCGTACGGATTGTTCCAAGGTCAGAAAAAGCGGCCAGTTTTTCAGGGTTGTGCCTGTTCAGGTTTGTGATTCCGGAAGGGGCAGGATCTGAATCTCTGAGGTTTTCAGCCGGCCGGTGGCCCATAGAAAGCCCCAGTATTGTCCCTGTGAGAATGGAAAGAACGAGAAAAAGGATTATTACGTAAAGAACAAGATCTGATTTCTTCATCTTAATCAAGAGGTTTTGCAAAAGGACTGAGCAGGGCAAGGAGACGGCCTGTTGCGCGGGTTTTTATATGAACGCCGTCATCGAGCCATTCCTCATTTTCAATACATCCGTTTTTTTTCAGTTCATTGATCAGTGCCATCTGACTTACAGGAATAATGTATTCGGCTGATTCACCAAGAAGCAGGCCATATATTTTATCTTTCAGTTCATCAAAGCCCCACTGGTCTTTTGCGGAAACACACAAAGAATCAGGGAATTTGAGTCTGAGTTTCTGAAGGTTTTCTTCGGCTTCATCCTTTGCTTTGTCGAATTTATTCAGGAGAATAAGGCGCGGATTTTTATCGGCCCCGATTTCTTCAAGAACTTCGCAGACAGTTTCATACTGTTCAAGAGCGTTCGGGTCACTTGAATCAAGAACGATAAGAAGAAGGTCTGCATAAGTTGCTTCTTCAAGAGTAGATTTGAATGCGTCAATAAGTGAATGAGGCAGGTTTGAAATGAACCCTACGGTATCTGTAATTAATACTGAAGAACCGTCATTCATAGGAAGCTTTCTTGTTGTCGGATCAAGTGTTGCAAACAGCTGGTCTTCAACAAAAGCTTCGGCTCCTGTAAGAGCGTTCAGAAGACTTGATTTTCCGGCATTTGTATATCCTACAAGTGCACAGGAAGGAAATCTTCCGCGGGATTTTCTCTGTGTCTGGCGGTTTACTTCTACTTCAAGCAGTTCTTTTTTTATAGCCTGAATCTTTTCGCGTACTTTACGGGAATCAAGTTCCAGCTGAGTTTCTCCGGAACCTTTGTTTCCGAAAGCACCACCGCGCTGGCGGCTAAGGTCACGGTTCATGTGCTGAAGACGTGGAAGTGAGTACTGGAGGCGTGCAAGATCAACCTGGAGAACAGCTTCCCTGGTAAGAGCTCTGGAAGCAAAAATACGGATAATTACTTCCTGACGGTCAAAGCAGGAAAGACCTGTAAGTTCATCCCAGTTTCTCTGTTTTCGCGGTTCAAGGTTAAAATCAAAGATAATACAGTCTGCTTCAATAGAGTGGGCAAGTTCATTTATTTCCTGGGCTTTCCCGGTTCCCATGCCATAAGCCGGGTGTATTTCAAGTCTTGTAAGTGTAAGTCGCTGGATAACTTCGTATCCCAGAGTGCGGACAAGACCTTTCAGTTCCTGGAGGTCATTTTCTGGTTCTCCAACCAGAAGAGCGCGGGGAACGCGTTCCATTTCTTCTTTTACTTCTACCATTAAAGTCCTCCCATTCATATATAATTATAGCATTTTCTAAGAGAAAAGTGAAAAAAGAAATACTTTAATGAAATCCGGAAAATGAATTAATGAAGGTACTTAATTAATTTTCCTTTTTTTTCTATAATAAAACCTATGAGTACTCACAAGCAAATTAATGAAGAAGTTTTGAATAATCTTCTGTATCTTTCACGTCTTTCTCCGGAAAGTACAAATCTTGAAACACTTAAAAAACAGGTTGATGATATTGTTGGTTATTTAGAAATCCTTTCAAAATACGACGATTCAGAAAATCCATATGATGCATATCCTTCAACTGAAGCCGAAAAACTACGCGAAGACGAAGTTGTAAACGGACTCGAAATGCATGATGTAAAGAATGTTTCAGAAAACTTTATGGACGGATATTTCCAGGTTCCAAAAGTTTTGGGAGAAGGGGCATAATCATGACAATCAATGAAACAAGAAATAAATTAAAAAACGGTGAAATTACATCCAAGGCTCTTGTAGAAAGTCTGGTAAAGACTTTTGAAGACGATAAGGCTTCATCAATGCCTCTCAACGCATTCCTTGAAATGTATGACGATGTAATTGCAAAGGCAGAGCTTGCTGATAAAGAAATTGCCGATGCCCGTGCAGCCGGTACTCTGGACGCTCTTTTTGAAGCAAAGCCTCTCATTGGTCTTCCTTTTGCAAACAAGGACAATATTTCTGTACGCGGAAAGCACCTTACATGTGCTTCAAAAATCCTTGAAGGTTATGTTGCTCCATATAACGCAACTGTAATCAACCGTCTGGAAGAAAAGGGCGCTATTCCTCTTGGCCGCTGTAACCAGGATGAATTTGCCATGGGTTCTTCAACTGAATACTCATGCTACGGCCCGACACGTAACCCTGTAAACCGCGAATATGTTTCAGGTGGATCTTCCGGAGGTTCTGCCGCTGCTGTCAGCGCTGATATGGCCGTTTTTGGTCTTGGAACAGAAACTGGTGGATCAGTTCGTCTTCCTGCTTCTTATTGTGGTATTTACGGTCTCAAGACAACTTACGGTGTTCTTTCACGCTGGGGTGTAGTTGCTTACGGTTCTTCTCTGGATCAGGTAGGTCTTCTTGGACACTCTCCAAAAGATATTGCTGAACCTCTGAGCTATATGGCCGGTGTTGATATGTATGATGATACATCGGCAGATCTTCCGAATGCTGCCAACCTTAAGAATCTTACAGCAATGAGCGATGATGAAATCAAAGCCCTTAAGATTGCAATTCCAAAGCAGTTCCTTGAAACAAAAGGACTGGATCCTGAAGTAGGTGAAAAATTCGCCGAAACAAGAGCATGGTTCGAATCAAAGGGAGCAACTATTACAGAAGTTGATCTTCCTATTCTGGATGCTTCAATTGCTGCTTACTATGTTATTGCACTTTCAGAAGCTGCTTCAAACCTTTCACGTTTCGACGGTATCCGTTATGGCGGACGCGTTGACAACGGAAACGGTTACGATGAACTTTATGTTGATACACGTTCAACAGGTTTTGGTCCTGAAGTAAAACGCCGTATCGTAATCGGAAACTATGTTCTTTCAGAACAGTTCTCGGGAACAACATACAAAAAAGGTATGACAGTTCGTGCCCGTATCCAGCGTGAAATGGCAGAACTTTTCAAGTCTTATGACATCGTACTTTGTCCAACCTGTCCAACTCCTGCTTTCAAGCTGGGGCAGAAGGTTGATGATCCTCTTGAAATGTATCTTTCTGATATGTATACAGTTTTCGTAAATCTTGCACGTATTACTTCAATCAGTGTTCCAGCCGGTCTTACAAAAGCCGGACTTCCTGTAGGAATGCAGTTTGCCGGTCCTATGTTCGGTGAAGAAAAGATTCTTCGCCTTGCTCAGAGCTGGTACGAAAAATAGTATTCGTTCTCAGGTGAGATTGCAGAAAGCTGCCGTGAAATCTTCATGGCAGCTTTTTTTTGCTCTATTTTAAATAACAAAAATTTTATTGCGCGTTGAAAATTCTCATTGTAATATTGAAGTATGTGTGATGAACTTCGTGTGCGGGCCTATGCAAAAGTAAATTTCGGACTTAATGTGCTTCCGAAAAGAGCAGACGGATTTCATAACCTTGAAAGTATTTTCCAGACAGTTGATTTGTATGATGAACTGACTGTCAGAAAAACGGAAGGCTCTGGATGCATTGTGCATTGTAAAGATATGGAACTTCCTTTGGAAAATACGCTTACACTGGCTTACAAAGCTTTTTGTGAAGTTACCGGAAGAAATGATTTCGGACTTGAAGTGAAGCTGGTAAAAGGAATTCCTTCGGGAGGGGGGCTTGGCGGCGGCTCAAGTGATGCTGCAAGTCTTATCCGATGTATGGAAAACTTTACCGGGCTGAAACTTTCCGGAGAACAGCTTTCGGATGTGGCTTCCAAAGTTGGCAGTGATGTGTTCTTCTTTACCCGCTGTAATGAAAAGGGAACAGGATGTGCTCTTGTTTCAGGACGTGGGGAAATAGTAGAACCTATCCGTGGCCGTGAAGACCTGATTTTGTTGTTAATTTTTCCAAAATCGGCCAGTTCGACAAAACTTGCTTATGCAATGATTGACGAAATGTTCGAAAAGGGAATTGAAGTAAAAAGCCCGGCTTTTGCCGAGCTGCAGAGTGTTTACAATACTTCCCCTGAAAAGTGGAACTTTATAAACACATTTACACCTGTGATTACGGAAGCTTATCCGGAAATTGCAGCTGCGCTGGAACAGGTAAAGAATACAGGGGCTCTGTACACCGAAGTCTCGGGGTCAGGATCTACAGTATTTGGAATATTTACTTCTATGCAACAAGCGATCTACTCATGTAATTTGCTTGCTGACACGTGGAACTGCAAAGTCGCAAAGATTTTGTGTAATTAAGCTATTTTTTAGGAGGATAGCAATGCAGATTACTGAACTCAGAATCAGAAAGGTGGAAGACGAAGGAAAACTTCGCGCTTATGTTACTGTAACATTTGACAACTGCTTTGTTGTTCATAATGTAAAGATCATCGACGGAAAAAGCGGTCTGTTTATTGCTATGCCAAGCCGTAAAACAGCTAACGGAGAATACAAGGATGTAGCTCATCCTATCAGCCCTGAATTCCGTACTGAACTTCAGGACAAGATTCTTGCAGAATACGAAGCAGGCCATGTTCTTGAAGCCGATGCTCCGGATGCAGACTAACAGAAATATCTGTCACATTGATTAAAACACAATAATTATTTATACTCAAAAAATAGTCGGCTTGCTTTTTGGGTCGATTATTTTTATCTTTGGGTCGTCGGCAAGCGGTAAGCCCCCGGCTTTTGGTGCCGGTATTCCACAGGTTCGAATCCTGTCGACCCAGCTATGTAAGGCTGTTTCTGCTTGAAACAGCCTTTTCTGTATGCAGCGGAGTTTTGTCGCTTTTCCTGCCTTGAGTTTGAAGTCTTGACTCGGTTACCCCTAATCATATAAAATTACTGAACTAAAATTTTTAAAGGATTTAAGGAGCTTTAACATGGCAAAGATGGTAATCAATGCTAAAGTTCGTACAACAACTGGTAAAGTTGCTGCTAAGAACATGAGAAAAGAAGGTAGAATCCCTGCAGTTGTTTACAACTCAAAAGGCGAAGCTACAATGCTGGAAGTTAATGAAGTAGAATTCAACAAAGTTTGGCGTTCTATTACAAAAACAACTGTAATCACACTTAACGTAGACGGAAAAGAATGTGATGCTCTTATTAAGGATACTGAATACAATATCCGTACAGACAGAGTTCTTCACGCTGATTTCTTTGCTCCAGAAGCAGATCAGAAAGTATACGAAAAGATGAAGGTTCTCATTCAGGGAACTGCAGCTGGTGTACTGAAAGGTGGATTCCTTGTAAAACACCTTCCAGAAATCGAAATCAAAGCAACACTGGCAAACATGCCTGTTCGTATCGTTGCTGATGTTTCAAAACTGAACATCGGTGATGTTTACACTGTAGCAGACCTCGGTCTTTCTGCAGATGTTGAACTCATCACTCCTGCAACAACACCACTGGCAAACGTTGCACCACCACGCAACAGATAAGCAGATTTCTGTTTAATCTAAACAGAACTTCCTGTTTCTGCTAGAATAAAGGCTGTCTTCTAAGACAGCCTTTTTTTATGACTTCCGAAAAATTCATTGAAACAGTCAGGACTTCTCTTATTGAAACCGGTGTAGATTTTGAGGCACTGAAGGTTTCCGGAAAAGGAATAGGACTTGGAATTTCCGGAGGTGCCGACTCAGTGAGTCTTTTCCTTGCACTGAAAGAAATCCTTTCGGAATGGAAAATCCCTCTTGTCTGTGTAACAGTTAATCATCACATAAGAAAAGCCGACGAAACAAACGGAGATATGGAATTCGTAAAGGATCTTGTTGAAAAGGCAGGATCGGAAAACATATTTCTTGATGTCTATGATCTTCCGGAAGGGAAAATCGGGGAAGTGGAAAACGAAAGAAAGTGCGGAACGGAAGAAGCAGCCCGCTTTGTCCGTTACAGATGTTTTGAAGAATCCGTAAAAAAACACAATCTTGCTTTTTTTGCTCTTGCACATAATCAGAATGATAATCTTGAAACAATCTTGATGAGGTTCCTCCAAGGTTCTTCGGTAATAGGAATCAGGAATAAAAGAGATTTTTATGTACGCCCGCTTCTTGGAATTTCACGAAAAGAGATTGAAGCTTTTCTTGAAGAAAAGGGCCAGCAGTACAGAACTGATTCCACCAACAGCGATGCAAAATATTTCAGAAACAACGTCAGACTGAATCTGATTCCGCTATTAGATGAAAGATTTCCTCTTTGGAGGGAGAATGTTCTTTCGTCTGCAGAACGCAGCTTGAAAGACTATGAAAACTCTGAACAGATAATTGAAAAGAAATATAAGCTCTTTGCAGAGGAAAAGAAATCCGGTGAAAAGACGGTGAGTGTTCTTATAAGGCGGGAACTGTTTTCAGAATTATCAGGGGAAACGGACAGGATTATCCTGAAGGCATTCAACCGGCTTGGGGAAGCGGGGAGAATTCCTTCTGTATTTATTTCTGACGTAGAACGGGAAATGGCAAAAACACTTGAAAGCGGAAAAGGCTTTTCAAAAAGATTTGCGCAGTATTTATGTGAAGGTTCTTCTGAAGGGCTTTTAGTGAAAAGCTATGCAAAAAAGCAAACAGATTCCGGTTTTTTTGATATAATAGAAGAAGAAGGTGACTACAGTTTTCCATTCGGCAGTCTTTCGGTAAGAAAAACTGATGGCGGTATTATTGTCCAGGGGGAAAGCTGTAGATGTGAAACTTTTGCTGTTGATTTTCCTTTTGTTATCAGGAGCCCGGCTCTTGGTGAAAAAAAGAAACTCTTCGTAATTGAAGGATAAAGAATGAAAAAAGTCCTGTTTATATTTTTTCTTATTACATCATACAGTCTTTTTGCCCAGAGTGTTTCCAATTCTCTGGCCGGAAAGAAAACTGCTGAACGATGTCTGAAACTTTCAGAAAATTATCTCTTTCAGGGTGATACCGAATCTGCTCTTTCCCAGTGTGAGCTTGGGCTTAGTTATGACGATTCAATTTCAGATCTCTTTTATGTGAAAGCTGTCTGTAAAAAAAATATGGGGGCTCCTGTCCGTGAAGTACTTGAACTGAGTGCTGAAGCTGACAGAAAAGATAAATGGGCCGGTCATAATGAGAAAGGAAACCGCGTTCTTTACGCTGACCTTCTGAGTGATACCGGCCGCCTGGAAGAAGCACTTCAGGTTCTGGACAGATCTCCTTTTGTTTTTTCAGCAGACGCTGAAGCTATCCGTATTAAAACCTACTATCGTCTTGGAACAGACGAATATGTGGATAAAGCCCGGGGAAAAATCAATTCAGCAAGACGCATTTATAAAGGGGATATCCGTTTTATAAATCTTTTCTATAATTTTGAGCTTGCTGAGATTTTAAGAAACGGAAAAGATTATCTTCCTTCCGGAAAAGTTCTTGAAATGGCTGATGTTTTGAGAAGTGAACTTAAGAATTATCCCGCTGTTCCTCTTGAAACAGAAAGCCTTTCTATGTTCTTTATGGAAGGTGAAGAACAGATCCGTGCAATGAAGGCTTTTTCTGCAGCAGAAAAAACTGATTATCTTTATCCGGTAACGGCACTGAAAGCCGGAATGATTCCAGAACTTCAGGCCGTTGATGATTTTTTTGTTTTTGCTGAAAAGAACTGTACTTACGATTTATTGAAATATTTTGCTTCAATGCTTACAGAAAAAGAAGCTCTGGAAAGATTCTTTGAATATATAACTTCTTATAGCGGAGTCATTTTTGATGATCTGAAACGGGTCCTTCAGTGGGAATATGAAATTACCTATGAACGGGGAAGACCACAGAAAATTACATACGATGCTGAAAGTGACGGAATTACAGATTTTACAGCTGACCTTGATTTTGGTGAATTGAAATCTGCAAAAATCATTCCGCTTGGAATTGAGCTTTTCTATTCGCCGTATGCTTACATTGAAAGAGTGGTGAAAACTGATTCTGAAAAATCCATAGTTTTTGATTTTGCAAAAAAGGCCGTAAAGTTTACTCCGCTTTCTTTTGAAAAACCTGAACTGCTTCAGCCTGAAAATCCTGAAAATGCATTCTACGTACCTTCTGTAAGAAGTGACTGGAATGCAGAAGATAAACTTGATTATCTTCAGGCCGCATCGTTTATAAAACTTTCTTCTTACGAACGTTCATCGGCTGTTGTGTCTTATTCGCTTCTGGACGGACAGGTTGTTTCGGCTCTTTTTGCAGACGACGGAAAAGTATATGCATCATGTGATTTTGCAGACGGACTTCCTTCTGTACGCTACGTTGACTATGATTTTGACGGAAATTATGAAACGGCTGAATTCTTTTCAGAATATGAAACAGAAATCTCAGACGAAGAAAAAGCATTCGTAGAAACTTTGTTCCCGTATTTCGATTTCGGCCAGAAAGTTTACCTTTCTTCCATAGCCATAGACCGAAACAATGACAACGAGCCGGAATTCATTGAATACTATTCGGAAGATTCCGGAAAGAAAAGTGTCTGGATTCTTGACGGGGGAAGAAAAGAATCTTTCGTAAAATATCCTGTAAAAGACGGGGAACCTGTTATTGAAGAAACCGTGTTTGAAGACTTTTCTGATTACGGAACTGTTTCCGTGCGTTTTGTAGACGGAAAACCTTCTTCTGTTTCATTCTACGAATCCGTGTGCCAGGTAATTCAGGGTAGAGATCCATCGTTCTTCTGGGTTGGTTCAGAAGGTGATGAACTTATGGAATACAGGATACTGAATCGTCTTGTAAATGAAGAGCAGGGGAAAATGGTTCTTGTTGAACATAAGGACGAAAGGTTCAGATGTATCAAAATCGGAAAGAATTATTTTGCCAGACCGGATGAAAATAACGATGTAAAAAATCCAGAAACTGAGAATGCGGAGACTGAAGTTGAATAAAAAAATTACAGCATGTGGAGTTCTTCTTTCTGTACTTTTATGTGCAGGCTGCAGAACTTTTGGTGGAGTACAGAAAGAAACAGCACCGCTTAATTATACTGATTCGGATGTTGTTCAGAATGAAAAGAAGAGAATAGATGCAATGCTTCTGGACAATCCTGTTCAGGCATACTGGAGGGCTCTTCTTCTTGACGATGAAGAAACTGTCGAAAAGTGCGTTTCAGTTATAAACGAAAAGACAAAGATTTCCCTTGAAGAAAAGAAATATGATGAAGCCTGGCGTTTTATACGATCTCTTGAAATGACCGGACGTTCATACGAGGAAATGTCTTTTTCAGAGGTGGATGAACTTTTAAGAAATGATGTTCCGGGTCTTAAAGAAGATGTGGAAAAACTTCCGAATGGAATAAAGGAATGCGTAAAGGCAACTGTTACTATTCTTGTAGATAAAGGACTAAGGATTCAGAATGGGGCCGGTTATGCAGACAAGGTAATAGGTTCCGGCTTCTTTATAGACAGACGCGGATATATCGTAACAAATCATCATGTTATTTCCGACATGGTGAATCCAAAATACGAAGGCTACTCAAGGCTCTACATAAAGCTTCAGGGAAATGAAGATGACAGGATTCCCGCCCGTGTTGTAGGATACGATTCTTCAATTGATCTGGCCCTTCTTAAATGTGAAATTGAACCAGAGTTTGTTCTTTCACTTGGAAGTTCAGAAGAGCTTTCAGTTGGCGACAAAGTTAATGTTATAGGAGCTCCTCTTGGGCTTGAAGGTTCCATTACAGCCGGTATTGTTTCGTATACAGAAAGAAAGCTTTTCACAACCGGAAATGTTTTCCAGATTGATGCTCCGGTTAATTCGGGGAACTCAGGCGGTCCATGTATAGATTCGTCTATGAAAGTACAGGCCGTTGTTTTTGCAGGTATTCTCCAGAGTCAGGGACTGAACTTTGCAATTCCTGTAGAATACCTGAAACAGGAACTTCCTTTCCTGTATGCCGGCGATAAGGTGATGCATTCATGGACAGGATGTTTCGGCCGTACAAAAAGGAACGGTCCTAAAAAAGAAGGTGTTGAAATCCAGTATGTAATGCCCGGCTCACCTGCAAGACTTGCAGGAGTTGTTCCAGGTGATGTAATTACTTCAATTGATGGAAAACCTGTGGATTCTATTGAAGGGCTTCAGAACTGCTTCAGAGAACTTACACCGGGAATTCTAGTAAGATTTGGATTTGAAAGTGGAAAAGAAATTCTTCTTTGTCTGGAAAAGAGACCTGATGCTCCTTCCGTAGAAGTTTATAACAGTGATCTGATTGCAAATTCTGCAGTGCCACTTTTTGGACTCAGACTGGTTCCGTCATCGACAACTTCGCGAAATACCTATAAAGTAACAGAAGTTATTCCTGGCAGCCTTGGAGATGAACTCTCCTTTGCTCCGAACGATCCTGTAACTGTAAAAGATGTTATTCTCGACGGTGAAGGGAAATTTGTTTATGCCCAGATAATTACACAACGACATAAAAAAAATCTGTTTGATGTTGTAATGGTTTTGTCTGCAAGCTATGACAACCAGAATTATTTTTAATAGAACATAAGGAAATAATATGACTGAAATGAAATATAAACGCAACTTCTGTATTGTTGCTCATATCGACCACGGAAAATCAACACTTTCTGACCGTCTTATCCAGCAGGCTCACATTATTGATGACCGCAAAATGATGAACCAGATTCTGGACAATATGGACATTGAACGTGAACGCGGAATCACAATTAAAAGTCAGGCTGTTACAATTCCTTATCACGCAAAAGACGGAAATGATTACGAACTGAACTTCGTTGATACTCCGGGCCACGTAGACTTTTCTTACGAAGTTTCCCGTGCCATTGCTTCCTGTGAAGGAGCCCTGCTTCTTATTGATGCAACTCAGGGTGTTGAAAGTCAGACTGTTTCAAATATGTTTATGGCCATGGAACAGAATCTTGAAATTGTTCCTGTAATCAACAAGATTGACCTTGCTTCGGCAGATGTTCCTTCTGTTCTGCATCAGATTGATAAGGAACTTGGGCTCTTCCCGGAAGAGGCTGTTCAGGTTTCTGCAAAAACCGGGCAGGGGGTTGATGAACTTCTTGAAGCAATTGTAACAAAGTTCCCGGCTCCAAAAGGCGACCCGAAAGGAAAAGTTGCTGCCCTTATTTTTGACTGTCACTATGACGCTTACCGCGGAGTTATTGTTCATGTTCGTGTAATGGAAGGGACTATCCGCAAAGGCTCAATTGTTAAGATGATGAGTACAGGTGCCGAGTACAAGGTTGAAAACTGCGGTATCTTCAAAATCGATTATGAAGAAAAAGAGTTCCTTGAAGCCGGAGACGTAGGATACATTATCAGTGGTGTAAAAACTGTCAGCGAAGTAAATGTAGGTGACACTGTCACTCTTGCAGCCGACCCTGTTTCTGAACCTCTCCCGGGATTCAAGGAAGTTAAACCTGTTGTTTACTCTTCAATTTATCCTATGGATTCCAACGATTACGAAGAACTGAAAGATGCAATGGAAAAACTTAAGCTGAATGATGCTTCTCTTGTATACGAAAAAGATAATTCCATTGCTCTTGGAAACGGTTTCCGCTGCGGATTTTTGGGACTCCTTCACCTTGAAATCATTCAGGAACGTCTTGAACGTGACTTTGACCAGGCTGTAATCTTTACCCAGCCTTCTGTCCGCTACAAGATTGTTACTCAGGGTGGGGAAGAAATGTTTGTTGATAACCCGGCCGAATATCCTGAAGGAAAAGTCCGTGAAAGCGAAGAGCCATATATCAGGGCTTCGGTAATAACACCAAGTGAGTTCCTCGGCTCAATCATGGCCTTGTGTACAGAAAAGCGCGGTGTCCAGACAAACATGCAGTATCTGGATGAAAAACGTGTAGAACTTTCATACGAAATGCCGCTTGCAGAAGTTCTTTTTGACTTCTACGACAAGCTTAAGAGTTACAGCCGCGGTTATGCTTCTTTTGATTACGAAGTCATCGGATACAGACCTACCAAACTAGTTAAGGTTGATATTCTTCTGAACGGAAAAATGGTGGATGCCCTGAGCTTCCTTACATTTGACCAGAACGCCGTAACACGTGCCCGCAAAGTTTGTGAACGTCTTAAAGATGAAATCAGCCGCCAGCAGTTCAAGATTGCCATCCAGGGTGCTATCGGGGCTCAGGTTATTGCCCGCGAAACCGTAAATCCTGTTCGTAAAGACGTTCTTGCCAAGTGTTACGGCGGTGACATCACCCGTAAACGCAAGCTCCTTGAAAAACAGAAAGAAGGTAAAAAACGCATGAAGATGATCGGCGACGTCGAACTCCCTCAGAGCGCCTTCCTGGCTGTCCTTAAGGAAAAGGAAGAGTGAGCAAAGGCAGGGGCATTGCCTTTGCGAACGTCTCCTATCGGAGCTTTTTCGAAAGGAAAAGCCTCATGACATTCAAAAAATGCGATGAAGGAGCATTTTTTTTACGTCTCCTATCGGAGCTTTTCCCAATATGTTTTTTTTGTCATTTTCTCTTCTTTTTAGTATATTTATTGTATGCACGATATTGAAGATTTTGAAAATGAAATGAAAGAACTTATTTCTTCTCAGGATAATCTTCCTGGAAAACTCTTTATACTTCCTGTTCAGGGGCGCCCGATTTTCCCGGGTATTTTTGCACCTCTCATGGTAAATTCGCAGGAAGATATAAAGGTTATTGAAAAAGCCTACGAATCAGGCGGTTATATCGGAATCGTTATGACACGTACCGAAAAAGATAATCCGTCTCTGCCAGATCTTTATGAAACAGGAACAGCAGCTCATATTATCAAAAAGATGAACCTTCCGGACGGAGGTCTCAACGTTTTTATTTCCACAATGAAGCGTTTTAAAATCCGGAAGTCAATCAATTCCACCTGTCCAATGGCCTGTGCCGTAGAATACCTTGATGATGAAGAATCAGATACATTCGAAGTGAAAGCACTGACCCGCGCCCTGATTTCCGAAATGAAAGAGATTTCAGAAAACAATCCGCTCTTTTCGGAAGAAATGCGCCTGAATATGGTAAATATTGATCAGAGCGGAAAGATTGCTGACTTTGTTACTTCAGTTCTTAACGTTGACCGGGAAGAACAGCAGAAAATTCTTGAGATGACAAACGTTCGTCAGAGACTTGAAAAAGTTCTTGTGTTCATCAAAAAGGAACAGGAAGTCTTAAGAGTTCAGAAAAGAATCCAGAGCGAACTTAATGAAAAAATCGAAAAGAACCAGAGGGAATATTTCCTCCGTGAAGAAATGCGTTCTATTCAGGAAGAGCTTGGAACAGATTCTGAAGGTAACAAGACCGATTATCAGAAATTCAAGTCAAAGATTGAAGAGCTTCATTTCGAAGGGGAAATTAAGGAAACTGTCAGTTCGGAACTTGAAAAGTTCAGTCTTATGGATCCTAATTCCAGTGAATATATCGGGACCAGAAACTTCCTTGAACTGGTAATCAATCTTCCGTGGAATGATGAACCGAAGATTCAGTTCAATCTTCCGGAAGCAAAGAAAATACTTGAAGAAAGTCACTACGGAATGGACTCTGTTAAGAAACGTATTGTTGAGTATCTTGCAGTGCGTCTTCTTAAACAGGATACAAAAGGTTCTGTTATTCTTCTGGTAGGACCTCCGGGAGTAGGAAAAACCAGTATCGGAAAATCGGTTGCCGAAGCAATGGGTAAAGAATTTTACCGCTTCAGTGTAGGTGGACTGCACGATGAATCGGAAATAAAAGGGCACCGCAGAACTTACGTTGGTGCCATGCCTGGACGCATCATTCAGGGACTCAAGCTTACAAAGAGCAAGTCTCCTGTTTTCATGATTGATGAAATCGATAAAATGAATGCATCAAATCAGGGTGACCCAAGTGCGGCTCTTCTTGAAGTTCTGGATCCTGAACAGAATATCAATTTCCGTGATACTTATCTTGATCTGCCTTTTGATGTTTCAAACGTTCTCTTTATTCTTACAGCAAACTCACTTGATACTGTTCCTGAGCCGCTTCTGGACCGTGCAGAAATCATTGAACTTTCCGGATATATCGATCAGGAAAAAATGGAAATCGCAAAAAAATATCTCATTCCGAAAAATGCTGTGAAGAACGGGCTCAAAAAAGGTCAGGTGAAATTCACTACAGGAGCTCTTTCGCGTATTGCACAGGAGTATGCCCGTGAAGCCGGTGTACGCTACTTTGAGAAATGCCTTGATAAGATCCACCGTAAGATTGTTACTGAAATAATGACTCAGGATAATGCAGCCGGAAAAGAAGCAAAAGTGGTTGTTGACGAAAAGCTTGTGGAAAAATATCTTGGTAAACCGAATTTTGACGAAAGCCAGATCATAAAAGCTGACGTTCCCGGAACTGCCATCGGTCTTGCATGGACCAGTATGGGTGGAGATACTCTCCTTGTGGAATCTACTTCGTTCCCTGGAAAAGAAGGACTTGTTCTTACCGGTCAGATGGGAGATGTAATGAAAGAATCTGCCCAGATTGCTTTTGACTGGTCAAAGAAATATGTAATGGCTGAAGGTAAGAAAGATATTGAATGGTTCGAAAAGAATACGATTCATCTTCACATTCCTGAAGGGGCTACTCCAAAAGACGGACCAAGTGCCGGAATCACAATGGCCACCACTTTTGTTTCCCTTCTTACAGGAAAGAAAATCAAGCCGAATCTTGCAATGACAGGGGAACTTTCACTTACAGGACAGGTACTTCCAATTGGAGGTCTCCGCGAAAAAACTGTAGGTGCCCGCCGAAACAAGATCAAGACTATTATTATTCCGAAAGCAAATGAGCGTGATCTGGACGAAATTCCTGAACACGTAAAAAAGGGAATCAGGTTCATTCCTGTTTCCCGTGTTGAAGAAGTAATAGCTAATGTATTCTAAGAAAGGCTTTGCGGCTAATTTACAACCAGTACGTTAGCTGCACGGCCGTCTCTGGTATATGCCTTTTCCGGATTTGTGTTGTCCAGAATCGGTGTAAGCCCAACATAGTAGCTGTAGTAGTATTTTCCGGCCGGAAGGGGCAGTTCAAGCTCGTAAAGACCTGGAGCTGTTTCCTGCATTGTGTAGAGCCATGGGTCCCATGCATTGAAAGTTCCGGCCAGATGAAGATCAAGCCCTGATTCACCTTTAAAGATGAAGCGTGTACTTTCATCTTTCTTTGCCTTTGTAATTATTTCAATATTCCCAAGATTGTCGACTCTTGAAAAATACAGGTTGATGCTGTCATCGTACTCTTTATTCGGATTGTAAGGATCTGCGGTCCAGAGTCCGTCAATTACAAGTCTGTATTTGATTGAAGAAACCTGGTGTTTTCTTTCGTAGCAGTAAAAAAGAATCTCGTTAGTCTGGTCTCCGTCGATTCCGTAGGTGTGAAGCACCTGGAAAGGGTGGATTACCTGGAAGTTTTCAAAATCAAAAGCAACACCTACAAAACGGTGACCTGCTTCTGATGTGAAAACAATATAGTCGTCTGTAACAACCGGAGCCTGCGGCTTGTCTATTTCTCTGATGACTTTGTCATAAAAATACGGCTTGTATTCAATCTGTTCTGCAGCATACAGAGAGCCCGCAGAAAGAATCAGTGCCATAACAAGGGCTGAAAATTTTCCTTTTCTCATATTACTTTTATCGGAATTTTGTTACTTTTGGTTTATACTTTTTGTATGTTTGAAATTGAAATCAAGGCTCACGTTCTTGACCGTGAATATGTAATTGAAAAGCTTAATTCCTTTGCTGAATACCAGTGTTTTCTTGATAAGGAAGACACTTATTACCGGGTTTCCGGAAAAGACGGGAAAACATTAAGTTTCAGAATCAGAAAAGAGACTGTAAGAAAAGGAAACGAAGAGGGGACTGAAACCTTCTTTACATATAAAAAGAAGACTGTTCAGACTGATGAAAACGGAAACCAGATTGAAGTAAATACTGAAAATGAATGTTCTGTTCCGGATCCTTCAGCCATAATCACCTTTGCCTTAGACCTTGGAGCTGAGGTTAGCCTTAAGAAACGTAAGATTACTGAAGCCTGGCATCTTCAGACAGAAGCTGGAAAAGCAAATATTGAACTCTGCACGGTTCCGCCTCTTGGAGACTTTCTTGAGATTGAAATTGTGAGTGATAAAGCCGGGAAAGACTATGTGGAACAGGTAAGGCGAATAGAAGAAGATATTCTTGCAAAATGCGGAATAGCTCTTTCTGAAATTGAGCCCCGTTATTACAAGGATCTTCTGAACGATGTAAATGAAACAAAATGAATATTATGGTAAACTAAAGTAACGGAGGTTTTTGTTTATGTTTGACCGAAAAAAATGCAAGGATTTTGCAAGAATTCAGCTTCGAAAGCGGTGGATGGTTCCTGTTGTAATGACTGCCTTTACTGCTGTTGTTATTTCTCTTTTCAATCTTCCTTCATTTATGAGACTTGATTTTACAAAAACAATTCTGACCTATGAAGACTTCTGGGGAATGATGAATGCAGCTGTGGATTATCCGGGAGCAAATTTCCTTTCAATTGTTGAGTCAATTGTAGAGTATATTGTTACACTTTCCGTTATCCACGTTTACATTAAAATGTCACGTTCACCGAATCCTGTTAAATTCGGAGATTTTATTGAAGGATTCTCGGCCTGGTGGCGTGCTGTTCTTACAGGTCTTTGGGCTTCTCTTTTTATTTTCCTGTGGTCTCTTCTTCTGTTTATTCCTGGAATCGTAAAGTCTTATGCCTATTCACAGATGTTTTATCTGGCAGAAGAATTTCCTGATGTTTCCGTTCCTGAGCTTATGAACTTAAGTAAAAAGATTACAAAAGGTCATAAGATGGATCTTTTTATTCTGGACTTAAGTTTCCTCGGATGGTTTATTTTAAGTGCAATGAGTTGTGGTATTGCAGGACTCTGGGTAGTTCCTTATTATCACATGACTAAGGTAAACGCTTTCCACTCACTTCTTAAAGATGCGCTGGAAAATGGTACTGTACGTATGGAGGAACTGCGCAATGCCGAATAAAAAATTCAAAAAAGGACTTGTTGTCCTTATTCTTCTTATTATCGCCGGAGTAGCATTATCTGTTGCTTCTTATGTCGTTCCTGAAATTAAGGCTGGAAAAGCAGCTGAGCTTACACGCGGAAATCCAAGTATGGTTCCGGCAAATATGTCCAACAGAAAAACTCGTGGAAGTTACATGGCTGTTCTGTATATTGAAGGAACAATTCAGAGTGAAGGGGATTCATATAATCAGGCCTGGATACTTTCAAACATTGCTGAGTTAAAAAAAGATCCAAAGAATAAAGCAATCATTCTGTTTATTGATTCTCCTGGCGGAACCGTTTATGAGGCTGATGAAGTTTACCTTGCACTCCAGGATTACAAAACAAGCGGAAAGAAAGTTTATGCCTATATGGGGTCCCTTGCTGCATCCGGCGGTTACTATATTGCCTGCGCGGCAAATAAGATTTATGCCAACCGGAATACACTTACAGGTTCTATCGGTGTAATTGCCGGACAGTCTCTGGATCTTTCTGAATTCCTTGAAGACCACGGAATCCGTTATGAAACAATTCATGCCGGAAAGAACAAGATCATGGGCAGTATTAATGAACCGCTTAATGATGAACAGCGGGAAATCATGCAGACCATTGCAGATGAATGTTACGAACAGTTTACTTCAATCGTAGCGGTTTCAAGAAACATTCCTTATTCGGAAGTTCTTCCTCTTTGTGACGGACGTATTTACACAGCTTCCCAGGCTGTGGCTAACGGACTTATTGACGGAATTGAAGGCTGGGAACAGTTCCTGGACAGAATCTGTGAAGAAGACGAAGATCTTGCAGACTGCAAGACCTCAGCTTACAGATATCATAAAGAAAAAGGCTTCCTTGAATCTGTTCTTGGTGTAAGCGGAAAAGCGCAGGCTCCGGCCGGGCTTCCCGAAAACCTCTGGAATCAGATGAATCTTTCCGGACCTTTATATCTTTACAGGTAAAAGAAAAAGCCTTCTGCTTTGCAGAAGGCTTTCTTTTTTTAGGATGGAAGTTTTATCTTCTCATGAGTCCCTGAAGCTGGCTCATGTCAAAGTTTCCGCCCATCATCTGGCTTGGGTCTACACCCATGCGGCTCATCATCTGACTCATCTTGCTTCCGTTTCTTGAAAGCTTTTTCATTGTAAGCTTCATCTTTTCAAACTGCTTGATAAGTTTGTTTACGTCTGCAACTGATGTTCCTGAACCTTTTGCGATTCTCTTACGGCGGCTTGGCCCGATAATCAGGTGATTAAGTCTTTCTTTGTAAGTCATAGAAAGGATGATTGCTTCCTGACGTTTCATCTGGCTGAAGTCTACGTTCTGGGCACCCATGTTGGCCATACCAGGCATCATTTCAAGGAGTTTTGAAGGGTCACCCATTTTCTTTACCTGCTGGAACTGTTCAAGCATATCCTGAAGTGTGAATTCGTTTCTTGCAAGTTTTTTCTGAAGTTTTGCTGCTTCTTCTGCATCAACTGTTTCCTGTGCTTTTTCAACAAGGGAAACAACGTCACCCATGCCAAGAATGCGGCTTGCAATACGGTCAGGGTGGAATGGTTCAAAGTCTTCAGTCTTTTCACCGGTACCGATGAAGAGGATTGGTTTTCCTGTAATTGATTTTAATGAAAGGGCAGCACCACCACGGGCGTCTGAGTCAAACTTTGTAAGGATTACACCTGTAAGGCCAAGCTGCTCGTCAAAAGATTTTGCAATATCAACTGCGTTCTGACCTGTCATTGAGTCGGCAACAAGCAGAACTTCTACAGGATTTGTGTTTTTCTTGATTTTTACAAGTTCAGACATCATGTCTTCATCAATCTGAAGACGACCGGCAGTATCCAGGATGATTGTGTCGTATCCGTTCTTGCGTGCGTAAGCAACAGCGTTTTCGGCAACTTTTACTGCATTTTTTGTCTGAAGGGCTTCATCTTCCTTGTAAACTTCAACTCCGATTTTGGCACCAAGTGCACAGAGCTGGTCTACGGCTGCCGGACGTACAAGGTCACAGGCAACGAGAAGTGGTTTGCGTCCTTCTTTAAGGAGACGGGCTGCCAGTTTGTGGGAAGCAGTTGTTTTACCTGAACCCTGAAGACCCAGCATAAGGATAACTGACTGAGTGTCCGGTCCTTTAAGATGAAGGTCAGTTTTTGAGTCGCCAAGCATGGCAACCATCTTGTCGTGGATGATTTTTACGAACTGCTGGCCAGGATTTACAGCCTTCAGTACTTTTTCACCTTTAGCTTCTTCAATTGTTGAGTTTACAAAGCGGCGTACTACACGAAGGTTTACGTCGGCTTCAAGGAGGGCCATCTTGATTTCTTCAACTGTGTCCTCAATGTTCTTTTCGGTGATTGTAGATTTTCCGCTCAGTGTGCGGACGATATTACTGAAAGTTCCTGTAATTTTTTCAAGCATTTTATAATCCTGGTCTATAAAGTTATGGGGTTTGATCCCCGGATTTTCTATTTGTTGTTAAAGAGTTCTCTGAGGAAATCTTTTGGTGTTGTTTCTTTGTTCAAGATTCTGTAAAGAATGTCGCAGAGCGGAAGTTTCAGGTTTTTCTGTTCTGCAATTTCATGAACATATTTACATGCAACGGCACCTTCCGGAAGGTATCCGATTTTGCCGATGTTTGCGATGATGTCGTCGATATCTTTGAATCCGTCAAGAATGTTCTTTTTAATGATGTCCTGTCCGAAACGGCGGTTGCGTCCGAACTTACTCTTACAGGTTACATCAAGGTCTCCAACTCCTGAAATTGAAGTAAAGGTTTCAGCATGAGTTGCGCCCATTGCAAAGCCCAGTGTCTGGATTTCGTTGAGACCTGCAGCCATAAGGAGTGATTCTGTGTTGTCACCAAAGATGTTTGAAGTTTCGGCAATAGCATCCATTGCTCCGTATACTACAGCAATAACGTTCTTTGCAGCGGCACAGATCTGAACACCGATAACGTCAAGGCTTGAGTAAACCATAAGGCCCCGGACGTGGAGGAGTTCACGGAAAAGAATTGAGTTCTTTCCGTATTCACAGGCAGCGATAAGTCCTGTGATTTTTCCCATGGCAACTTCTTCGGCATGGCTTGGCCCTGCAATGTAAACAGTTTTGCCTTTGTAGCATTCAGGAAGTGCAGATTCAACTGTTTCAAGAATGAGGCGAGGGCCGTTTTCAGACGGTACGAATCCTTTTGTAAGGACACCGATAACAGTAGAACCGTCTGCAATGTTTGATACATTTACAATCTTTTTGATTGTGCTTTCAAGAAAGAGGGATGGAGAAGCAATAATGAGAAAGTCTTTGCCTTCAGCTGCTTCAATAATGTCATTTGTACAGGTAAGATTTTCAGAAAGAGCATATCCCGGAAGAAATTTCTTGTTTTCGTGGTCCTTATTGACACTGTCTTTTACTTCAGGTTCCAGCGCCCACATCTGAACATGGTGTCCTCCGCGGGCAAGTGCCTGACCAAGACCTGTTCCCCAGGCTCCGGCTCCAATAATTCCTACATTCTTGCTTTCCATTTTTTCCTTCTTGTTTAGGTTTGTTTTACTCTCTTTTAGAAATAAATAGCAGAAGCATCTTCCCAGTCGATGATTTCTTCATCTTTGAAGAAGATTTTGATTTCGCGTTCTGCAGAAGCATCGCTGTCTGAAGCATGGATTACGTTCATGTTTGTGTGGATACAGAAATCTCCGCGGATAGTTCCAGGAGCAGCTTCAGCAGGTTTTGTTGCACCAACAAGCTTGCGAACCAGAGTAACGCAGTCGTCTCCAGCCCAAACCATTGCAACTACAGGACCTGAAGTAATGTAACTAACCAGTTCACCAAAGAAAGGCTTTTCTGCATGTTCTGCGTAGTGTTCCTTTGCCATTTCAGGAGTGATATTCATCATTTTAAGGCCGATGAGTTTGAGACCTTTCTTTTCGAGGCGAGAGATAACTTCGCCAACCAGCCGGCGGTTTACTACACCGGGTTTAAGCATTGTGTAACATCTTGTCATAATTCCTTCAGTATATAGAAAAAATTGACAATTTACAATTGAGAATAAAAGGTGACTTTCTTTTATTCTTCTAGATATTTATTTTTTACTCATTTTTCGTTACACTTCTACTATGATAGTAATGAAATTTGGTGGTTCTTCTGTAGCAAACGCAGACAGAATCAAGCACGTGGCCTCAATTATTAAAGCATATCGCGAACAGCGTCCGGTAGTTGTACTTTCAGCAATGGGTGATACAACTGATTATCTTCTTGAAGCAGCCGACATGGCAGTAAACGGAAACGTTGATATAAAAAACGTTCGTGACCTGCACTACGAAACTGTTGATGTTCTCGGGCTGGATAAAGCACCTGTTGATGAACTCCTTGGTGAACTGAACCAGCTTCTTACAGGAATCAGCATGCTCCGCGAACTTACTAAAAAAACACGTGACTACCTGGTTTCATTCGGTGAACGTCTTTCAGTACGCATCATGGCAATGTACCTGGAATGCGAAGGTGTACCTGCAAACTTCTTTGATGCATGGGACATCGGAATGGTTTCAGACTCAAACTTCATGTCTGCAGAACTGCTTGATGAAGTATGGGATAACATTCCAAAAGCACTTAACGCCTATAAAGAAGGGCTTTCAAACGCAATTCCAATCGTTACAGGTTTCATTGCAAAAGACAAAAACGGAAACATCACAACACTTGGACGCGGCGGTTCAGACCTTTCTGCAACAATGATCGGTTCTGCTATGGGCGCTGTAGAAATCCAGACATGGAAAGATGTAGACGGAATCATGACAACTGACCCACGCATCTGTAGTGACGCAAAACCGGGTCCTGAAGTAACTTACGAAGAAGCACAGGAACTTGCTATGTTCGGTGCTCAGGTTCTTCATCCTCGTTCAATGATTCCTTGCCGCAAGACAGGAACTCCGGTTCGCGTAAAGAACTCTTACAATATCACAAGCCCGGGTTCAATCATTGTTGAAAAGCACAACGGAAAAACAAGTCCTGTATGTGCAATCACAACAGTTAAGAAAATCAGCCTCATTGATATCCAGTCTTCACGCATGCTTGGGGCTGCCGGCTTCCTGGCTCACGTATTCAACCAGTTCCTCAAATGGAACATCTCAATCGATGTAATTGCTACATCTGAAGTTTCAGTTTCTCTTACTGTAAACTCAAAAGATAAACTTGAAGGCCTTATTGAAGACCTGGAACGCGTTGCTGATGTTGAAGTTCACTCAGGAAAAGCAATCGTTACAGTGGTTTGCGATGCAAAACATTCATCTTCTATTCTTGCTGCCGGTTTCGATGCCCTTTCTGATGAAGGAATCAACGTTCAGATGATTTCTCAGGGTGCAAGCAAGGTAAATATCAGTATGATCGTTAATGAAGATGAAGCAGAACGTACTGTAAAGGTTCTTCACAAAGCATATTTTGGATAATTGAAAATTGACAATTGATAATTGACAATTGATAATTGATTGCTTTTATATGAGATAACAATGCTTATATGAAAGTTTGTTGTCTGAGTAAGACGATTTTGGGAGATTTTGAATGAAGATTGCACTTGTTGGATATGGAAAAATGGGACACATGCTCCGCGCTGCAGCAGAAGCATGCGGACACGAAGTTGTTGCAACAATAGATGTTGTTGCTCCGGATGCTGATGTTAAAGTTCCTGTAGGGGACGGAAAAGCAGTTGCCGATGCCGTAAAAAACAGTGGTGCAGAAGGGGTAATTGAATTTACTCATCCTACAGCTGTTATGGAAAACATCAAAGCCCTTCTTCCACTCGGACTCCCGATTGTAGTTGGAACAACAGGCTGGAACGATAAATATGCTGAAGTTGAAGCTATGGCCAAAGAAACAAACGGAATCATTCTTGGCGGCGGAAACTTCTCTGTAGGTGTAAACCTGCTTTACAAGATTATTGCAGAAGCCCAGAAGCTTATTTCTGAATATCCTGAATATGATACCGCTGTGTGGGAAATGCACCACACTCAGAAAGCAGACAGTCCTTCGGGAACTGCCCTTGAAATTGCAAAGGTTATTCTTGATAACTGTGCTTCGAAAACAGAAATCGTTACAGACGAATTCAAACAGAAACCTGAAAAACACCAGCTTCATGTTTCTTCAACACGCTGCGGAAACGTACCTGGAACACATTCAGTATTCTTTGACGGTCCCGCAGATACAATCGAAATCAGACATACTGCAAGAAGCCGTGAAGGATTCGCCTACGGGGCAGTTCATGGTCTTGAAAAACTGGCTGCCGGTCTTAAAGACGGCTCAATCCAGAAAGGCCGCTTCTACAAAATGACAGAAATGTTCTAGTTTTAAAAACCGGTTAAACAGAAAATCCTGCAGTTTCCTGCAGGATTTTTTTTGCCTTAATTGAATTATTTTAGTTTTCGCCTTCTTCGATGCGGCCGAATTCACAGAAGGCCTTTGCGATTCTAAGGTATTCAATCTGTTCAAGATTATTTTTTATCCGTTTGAAAAGCTTTATTTCGCCGGTTCCCGAACAGCTTGTAACAAGTGACATTGTGTTTCTGTTGCCTGCAGGCAGCTCGATTACCTTGTTGTAAAGGTCGATTACCTTACAGAAAATATCGATATCAATAACCCAGGTCTTGTTTGAGATGCTTATAGACCAGTGGAGCTGGTCTTCATCATTTTGAGGCATCTGCTGGCAGTCCCAGATACACTCGTAGCTGCGTTTTCCTTCATCTGCGCAGAACGAAAGTCTGTTTTCTTCAATGTTCATGAGGAGTGAAACCTTGTCGTTGTAGCAGCCCTGAACCGTAAAGCTTGAATCAAACAGGGTACGGCCTGAAATTATGCTTGAAAGACTTGATGCAGAAATGTGGAACCATGGGTTTGGAAGTGATTTTCCTGAAAACTTGTCTACGTAGCCGTATGAAGTAAGCGGGTTTACAGTATAGTCTGTTCCGCAGAAGTTGATTGTGCCCGAAAAATTTGTACGGGATCCAACAGGAGCCCAGAATTCAGTTTTTTCATGGAATCCTTTTTCGAATTCCTGGATGAAGTCAAAATCAAGATTCCATTCTGCGTAACCTTCTGAGCACATGTATTCAGGGTGCTGCGAAATCTCTGATTCTGTATAGCTGATGAATCCGCTCAGATGGTTGTCTGTGAATATGCAGTTTCCGGCCTGAACCAGGAATGGATGCTGTTCTATTTTGGTATTGTGGAAGGATTCATAAAGAGAAAAATGTTTTGCTTTCTGTCCGAGGGAACCGAATCTTACGGTTACGAATGAAGGTTTTACAAGGCTTTCTGTCTGCAGTTCTGTTGCGGAAGCTGTTCCCGCCAGCGCATACTGCAGGTCTTCAGGATTTATGGTTGTTCGTGCCTTGAATCCCAGGAGTGTTTCATCAGGGGAAAGCAGGGGATTTACCATTTCAAGTTCAATATAGAATGATTTTTCCGAACCGGTATCTTTTTCTGCTGCGTTCAGCACATATCTCCACAGAATGATTCCGTCTTTTCTCATTCCGCCGGTAAGGAGGTTTCGGTAGTTTGTCATGTTCTTTTTTGAAGCACCCATTTTAATCCTTCTTCTGTAACTTCATTTTCGGAAAAATATCAAAATTCTTTACACTGTTCGTTGTTTTCTTTTATGTATTTTATGTGCTATAATAGAAAGTATGAGTAAAATTATGCTTGCACCTTCTCTTCTTTCAGCAGATTTCTGCAATCTGGAAGAAGCAGTCAGAAAAATAGATGAAGCCGGTTCCGGTGCTGTTCATATTGATGTTATGGACGGAAACTTTGTTCCGGAAATTACTTATGGTGAACCTGTAATCAGATGTATCAGAAAACTTACTAAAACACCTTTTGATGTACATCTTATGGTCGAAAAGCCTGAAAACCACGTAAAACTTTTCAGTGATTCAGGTGCAGACTGGATTACTTTCCATATTGAAGCCACAAACCATGCCAACCGTGTAATCCAGATGATTCACGAAATGGGCAAAAAAGCCGGAGTTGCCATTAATCCTGCAACCCCGGTTTCTCAGGTGGCAGAAATCCTTGAATATGCCGATATTATACTGGTGATGACTGTAAATCCCGGATGGGGAAACCAGTCACTTATTCCTTCCTGCCTGAACAAGATTAAAGAACTTAAGGCTCTCAGACAGGAAAGAAACCTGAACTATCTGATTTCGGTAGACGGCGGTGTGAACGACAAGACACAGGACCTGGTTGTAGAAGCCGGTGCTGATGTTGTTGTTTCAGGTTCTGCTTTCTTCAAGGGAACTTTGGGCTGGAAATACTAGTACCGGTCAGAAAGGAGCAAGTGCTGTTTTGAAGAAAATATTGATCTCCCTTTTAATGACTTTTTCTCTTTTTGTTATGCCTGTTTTTGCAGAAGATACGGCTGTTTCAGCATTCGTTGAAGGCTGCCGTGCATATTCAGGGGGAGACTGGTCTTCGGCAATTTTTGCCTTCAGAAAGGCAGTATCTTTTTCCGAAACAAATACACCTGAAACAAACTTCATGCTTATAAATGCGGAAATCTATTCAGAAGATTTCCGTAATGCCCTGGACGATTGTGAAATGTATCTGGAAAATTTTCCGGGAACAAGCTATGAATCCAACGTGATTTACATGAAAGGCCGCTGCCTTTATGTTCTTGGAGAATACGACAAGGCTGTAATTACTCTCAGCGATTTCTGTCATCAGTATCCGGGTCACGATATGTATCCGTCCAGTCTTTTCTGGATTGCAGAAAGTTTTTATGCCTGCTACCAGTACAATGATGCAGTTTCCCTGTACCAGAGAATCGTTTATGAATATCCGGAAGATGCAAAAGCTCCGGCCAGCCAGTACAGAATAGAAACAATCGGGCAGCGAGAACGTGAAGAAAAGCTTCTCTATCTTCTAAAACAAACAGGCGAAGAATATCTTTTTGCAAAAGAAGAATACGAAAAACAGCTTAAGCTTTATTCTCCGGAATCGCAGATCAATACCAGAAAAAAGCTTTCTGAAGCAGAACTCCGCAACATGGAACTTGAGGAAAAATACAAGGCTCTTGAAGAAGAACTGAATACACTTAAGGCTGCAATTGCGGAAAATCCTGAATATTTTACGGAACGTGGTGAAAGAATTACCAGACCCGAAGAAACTGAAGAGCAGCGCCTTATTCGTGAACTCAAGACAAAAGCTGCAGAAACAATGATTCTCATGAAAGTTAGAGACGAAGCTGAAGGAACAGGAGGGGAAAGATGAAAAAAACTCTGTCTTTAGGTCTCCTTCTGTTTTTGAGCGGATTGCTTGTTTTTTCATGCAAGTCTTCAAAACAGGACGACCCGGAAAATGCGGATGCTGAACAGACTGAAGTTTCTGAATCTGCAGAAGAGAATTCTGACATTGAGCTTTTGAGCCCTGCAGACGATAAAGATTATTTTGGCTGGATTGGAAACGGACAGGGGATTGTTGAAAATCAGATTGGAGCTGTAAAACTCAGATCCCGTGGAAAGAACGGAAACTTCAATGTTTATATAGTAAATGCAGACGGAAAGGGAGCTCCTGTTTTTTCTACAGCCCAGGAAGGTGCTTCCACATCTTTCTATCTCCTTTCCGGAAAAAAAGTATATAAACTCACTTGCGGAAACGGAGTTATTTCTGCAGCTGAAAGAACTGAATTCGGAATGAGACTTCATTATCTTGTTCCTAAAGTTGCAGAAGTTACAGTTGATTTTTCATGCTTCAAATCGGCACCTAAACGGGACCATGATATTATCAAGGTGACTGCAAAAGTTACAAACCTCAAAAAGCGTACAACAGTAACCGGGCTTAAAGTTGTAATGGATACTGTGCTTGGCGAAAAGTCAAAGTTCCACTTCTATAATATGGATGATGTTCCTATTAAGAACGAAGTAATGTACAGAACTCTTCAGAAGAGCCGTTACATCGTTTCAAAGAATGATGACTATGCAGTCCAGTTCCTTTTGAACGGTGCAGACATTACAGTTCCTGATTTTGTGGCACTTGGAAACTATGACACACTGAGTACCCTGGACTGGGAACCGAATATGCTGGTTCAGAGAACATTTGATACTGTTCATTCGTACAATAACTCTGCTGTAGAAATCAACTGGACTCCAAAAGAACTGGGAACTGCAGAATCTGATTCTTACGTTTATTACATGGCTGTTGCCGCATATCCTGATACTGTGAACGGTGCTTCGGTTATTGGATACGCAAAGACTGCTGAAAGTCTTGAACCTGGAGCCGGAATTAACGGGCCTGTTACTATTTTTGCAGATAATCCGGTTCCAAAAAGTGAAGCTCCAGCCGTAATCGAAAGTGAAACTGAAAAAGCAAAACCAAAACCTTCTGAGATTGATTTCAAACCGAATAGAGAAATTTCGGAAGAATTCCTAAAGCCTGAATATATAAAAAGACTCCTGGACAGAATTGCGGAACTTGAAGAAGACGAAAAGACTCTTAACCGTGAAGAACTCAAGCTTCTGAATGCAGAACTTGATATGATTCTCCAGCATCTGAGGACAAGATAGACTATGGCCCGCGATGTACTGGATATTGCCTGGAAAGAGATGAAACGCAGACACTTCAGTCAGGCTATAAAGCTGCTTGAAGCCCGCGCTGAGTTCTACGAAGAAAATTCGGAATATTACATCATGCTTGGAACAGCCTGCCTTTATGTAGGAGATACAGGCTCAGCATCTTCATATTTCCAGAAGGCCAGATACATTACTCTTTCAGATACAAACCTGCTTCTTGGTCAGGCAGCTGTATTCCTTAGAAGAGGGAATACAGAAAGGGCACTTCATTATTATCTTGAAGTGCTTGAAAACGAACCAGCCAACAAGATTGCAAAAAATGCTCTTGAATTCATCCGTATTCATGGAGACTACGAAACAATATGCCGCTGGGCCGATTCAGGCCGTCTTTCTCAGTTTTATCCTCCACTTGGAGTTAATCCTGACAAGATTCTTTTTTCGTCTGCTGGTGTAATTGCCTTTGCCTTGGGATGTGTTCTTACGGTAAACGTAATGACTGCAAGACAGAGAACCTACAATGGCCCTAGAAAAGACCTGACATCAATCGTACTTACAACAGAAGAAAAGGCCGGTGCTCAGGAAACAAATCTTTCCGGACAGGCATATCATTATATTCTTTCGAACAGGGAAATTACTTCTTCCTACGAAAGTGCCCTTTCTTATTTCCAGAAAGGGGATGATAATCATGCCCAGATAGAAATAAACCGCATTCTGAATTCAAATGCGTCAGTGCCTGTAAAACAGAAGGCAAACGTCCTTATGGGCTACCTTGCAGTTCCGACTTTTGATACTCTAGGTTACTATCCGGCATACAAAGACGTGGAAGAAGATCCTCCGCTCTATCTGGACTGCTATGTAATCTGGAGCGGCCGCGTTTCTGATGTAGAAGTAAACGGCAGTTCTTATAAAGCCAGATTTCTGATAGGATATGATTCTATGAAGAATCTGGACGGAATCGTTAATCTTGAATTTGATTCAGTTCCGGAAATTGAAGCTGATAAGCCGCTTAAGGTTCTTGCAAAAATTACTTCCAGAGACGGAAGAATGCTTCTGGAAGGAAAAGCTGTTTATCAGAGCATAAATTTTTAGAAAATACACTTGAATTTTTGTCAGAAAATGAAAATTCAGGCCATATATAATATGGGTGGGAAATAAAAAAAGGGAAGGTATTTAAATGGCTAAAGCTACAGAAACAACCGCAGACACATCGGAAAAAATGAAAGCTTTGGAAGCTGCTCGTCTTCAGATTGAAAAGCAGTTCGGCGCCGGTTCTCTTATGAAACTTGGCGACAAAGCAAATGTTCAGGGAATTGACGTAATTCCTTCAGGTTCAATCCTTTTGGATGAAGCACTTGGAATCGGAGGATACCCTCGCGGACGCGTTATTGAAATGTATGGTCCTGAAAGTTCAGGTAAAACAACACTGGCACTGCATGCAGTTGCAGAAGCACAGAAACTTGGCGGAGTTGCTGCCTTTGTTGATGCTGAACATGCTCTGGATCCTGTTTATGCAAAAAATCTTGGTGTTAATATTGATGGGCTCTGGGTTTCCCAGCCAGATACAGGTGAACAGGCCCTTGAAATTACAGAAAACCTTGTAAGATCAGGTGCTGTTGATATCATTGTTGTTGACTCAGTTGCTGCCCTTACACCTCAGGCTGAAATCGAAGGTGAAATGGGAGACAGCCACATGGGACTTCAGGCTCGCCTTATGAGCCAGGCTCTCCGTAAGCTTACAGCAATTATCGGAAAATCTAACTGTATCGTTGTTTTCATCAACCAGATCCGTATGAAGATCGGTGTTATGTTCGGAAATCCTGAAACAACAACCGGTGGTAACGCACTTAAGTTCTATGCATCTGTTCGTCTTGAAATCCGCAGAATTGAATCGATTGACTCAAAGACTTCTGAAGATGCAGTCGGAAACCGTGTACGCGTAAAGGTTGTTAAGAATAAGGTTGCACCACCATTCAGAAAGTGTGAACTTGATATCTACTTTGGAAAAGGTATCTCTTATACAGCATCTCTTCTGGACTGTGCAGTTAAATATGACATCATCAAGAAGAGTGGAGCCTGGTATTCCAAGGATGATGAAAAAATCGGGCAGGGTAAGGAAAATACTCTGGCATTCCTTGAACAGCACCCTGAACTTCAGGAAGCTGTTGAAAACCAGCTGAGAGAAAAGCTGTTCCCTGGCCAGGTTCTCCGCAATAAGGAAGGCGTTCCTGTTGAACGCAAGCCGAGAAGCGCTGTAAAACCTGCAGAACCAGCTGCAGAAGAAAAGATTGAGCTTACAAGCAAGGGAAAATCGGAAGTACATCCTGATTCAAGCCTTGCCGACGGACTTTTCTAAGTCTCGCTCAGCATCAAAAAAAAACTAAAAAACTAAAACGAAAATGGGACGCAGGCGGGAATCCGTAAGAAGGTTTTTGCCTTGTCCCATTTGTTTTATCTGGAGGAAAAATGAAAGCAGTTCTTTTGGGACTCGGGTCAAACAGGTCGTATAACGATTTATCTCCTTCTGAACTTCTTTCACGGGCAGTATCCGAACTGAAGGCTATTGTTATAAATCCCGTTTTTTCTTCCGTTTACCGCACAAAAGCAATGTATGTTACAGACCAGGAAGATTTTTTCAATATGGCCTGTTTCGGATATGTGGAAGATAATGAAGATCCCTATGATTTTCTGGAAAAAATCCACAAAATAGAAGAAAAATACGGACGTGACCGTTCAAAAGAAATACGGTTTGGTCCGCGAAGTCTTGATATTGATATAGAACATTTTGGTGACTTTACTTCAGAAGATCCCGTTCTTACGGTACCGCATCCCCGCCTGAAAGAAAGAGCATTTGTTCTTGTTCCCGCTCTTGAGATTTTACCGGAATCTGCCGAAAATCAACTGAGAATGGAATACCGGAATGCTCTGGAAAAGCTTGATCAAAGCGAAGTACAACTTTTGTTCCGTTTGTAATTCCTGGGGTGAATCATGGTAGAACAGACAGTACAGACTGCAGTGGCAACTGACGTAGCCGAAAAAAAGACTGTAAGACATTATCAGATAGGGGAATTTGACGGGCCGCTGGATCTTTTGTGGACCCTTATCCGCGAAAGTAAGGTAAATATTTACGATATCCCGATTGCCCAGATAACAGAACAGTACCTGGAATACCTTGACTATGCAGTACAGACAGATCTTGGAGACCTTTCCGAATTCTACAGCTGGGCTGCAAAGCTTATTTATATCAAAAGCCGCATGCTTCTTCCTGTAGAAATTGATTACGGTGATGAAGAAGATGAAGACCCAAGACAGGAACTGGTAGACAAACTCATTGAATACCAGAAATTCAAAAAACTTACTTCCCTTATGGAAGAAAAGGAAGACGATTCCGAATGGAACTTTGAACGCAAGAAGATACAGCGTGTTCTTCCTTTTGAAGAAACCAACGATATGTGGGAAGAAGTTGATACCTGGGATCTTCTGCAGCAGCTTCAGTCAATCTTCAAGAAAATGATCAGCCAGTATTCGAATGAAAAAATTCTGAATATGTATGAAGAGATTTCGGTAAACGAAAAAATCACGCTGATGAATGAACTTTTTGAAGACCGCAACGAATGCATGTTTACTGAACTGCTTACAAGAAGCGGAAATCCTATGGACCTGGTATGTGCTTTTATGGCAATTCTTGAAGCTGTAAAGTTCAAGATGATTACCATCTACCAGAACAAGCTTTTTGGCGATATAAAGCTCTGTAAAATCGAAGAAAAGCAGTCAATCGAAATTAAAGAAGAAGACTTAACAACAAAATAAGGCAGAATAAAATGGACTTGAGTAAAGAAACCGGATTTATCGAAACAATTCTCTTTTTGGAAAGTGAACCTCTTCCTGTAAAAGTGCTTGCCAATAAGGCTCAGCTTTCGGAAGAAGTTGTAGAGAAATGCATTGAAAATCTTCAGGAAAAATATAAAGAAACCGCTTCCGGAATTGATATTGCAATGATTACAGGCGGATGGTGCCTGGTACCAAAAAAAGAATTCTGGGAAGTTCTTAAAGAATACTATGGCAGTAAGCGCGACGGAAAACTTTCAAAATCTGCAATGGAAACTCTTTCTATTATTGCGTACTCTCAGCCGGTAACCAGAAGCGAAATTGAAGCAATCCGCGGGGTTGGCGTTGATAACGCAATGCGTCTTCTTATGGACAGAAATCTTGTAAAAGAAGTTGGAAAGAAGGATGCTCCTGGACGTCCAACTCAGTTTGGTACTACAAAAGAATTCCTTAAGCTTTTCAGACTGAATTCTATTGCAGATCTTCCGAAACTGGACGAAGAAGAAGCAGAACGCTTTGAACTTGCACGTTAGTGCTTTTGTAAAATCTTTCGGGTGGGAAAATAATGGAAAAAGAAGAAATCAGACTTCAGGTCTATCTTGCACATGCAGGAGTTGCAAGCCGCCGTGCCAGCGAGCAGGTTATTGCAGACGGACGTGTTCGTGTTAACGGTGTAACGGTAACCGAAATGGGCGCAAAAGTCCTGCTTACAGATAAAATCGAAGTAGACGGAAAACTTATCAGCCTTGAGGAAACAAAGCGCTATGTGGTTCTGAACAAACCTGAAGGATATGTATGTTCTTCAAGTGACGAAAAAGGACGCCAGGTGGCTCTGGAACTTCTTAAGGAAAAATATTCAGAACGTTTATACAATGTTGGCCGCCTTGATATGTTTTCCCGCGGAATAATCCTTTATACAAACGACGGTGATTTTGCCGCAAAACTCAGTCATCCTTCCAGCGAAATCGAAAAAGAATACATTGTAGTTACAACACAGGACATTCCTGATGAACTTCCTGACTCTTTCATGCACGGAAGAAGAATTGAAGGTGTGGTATATAAAGCTAAATTCGTAGAAAAAATGAATGACCGGAAATGCCGCATTGTTCTTATTGAAGGCAAGAACCGTGAAATCCGCCGTGTTTTTGAAGATTTCAATGTTCCTGTCAGAAGCCTTACCCGCGTAAGGATAGGAAATATCAATCTGAACCAGATGAAACCGGGCGAAAGCCGTGACATGACAAAAGAAGAAGTAAAAGGGCTTCTTACTCTCTGCAGAAAATAGTCTTTAAGGAATTATATTATGCTTGAACTCACTTTAAGAGACCGTACAGTAAAGACTTCTTCCAGAGCTTTTGTTGTGGGTATTGTAAACTGCACTCCCGATTCATTTTATGAAAAGAGCCGTGGCGGTGTGGAACGTGCTTTCCAGCTGATTGAAGAAGGGGCTGATATTCTGGATCTTGGCGGGGAATCTACAAGACCCGGCTTTATAGAAACTCCCTGCGAAGAAGAAATCAGGCGGCTAGTTCCCGTAATCAATGAAATCAGAAAGCATTCTGATATTCCGCTTTCTATTGATACCCGTAAAAAAAAGGTGTTTGAAGCCTGTTTTGATGCAGGTGCCGACATCCTTAATGATATTGCATCTTTTACGTTTGATAGCGAGCTTGCTGATTATGCGGCTCTAACCGGGGTTCCTGTAATCCTTACTCAAACATTCCCGTTCGAAAGAGAAAAAACATTTCCTGAAGAAGGCGGGAACCTTGAAATTGTTGAAGAGCTTTCTTCATGGTTTACAGAAAGAATTGAATATGCCGGAAAACACGGTATTTCTTCGGCAAAGCTGATTCTTGATCCGGGGATTGGATTTGGAAAAACTTACCGCGAAAACATGATACTCATTGAAAGTTCAGATAAAATCTGCGGGGGAAAATACCCGGTTATGATGGCACTTTCCAGAAAACGATGCATCGGTCAGATGATGGGCGATATGGAAGCTGACAGGCTTTCCGGAACCGTAAAGGCCGACCTTATGGCTATAAGAACCGGAGCAACCTTTATCCGCGTCCATGATGTGAAGGAACATGTTGAAGCTCTGAAGAACATGTAAATAAAAAAGGCCTGCAGTTTTGAAACCGCAGGCCTTTTTGTTAGTTACTGTAAACTAGCGTCCACAGCACTGTTTGTATTTCTTTCCGCTTCCACAAGGACAAGGATCGTTACGTCCAACTTTCTGCATTGTGCGGCGAACTGTAACAGTATCGCCCTGAGAACGCTGGTTCATTGCACTGTTTACTGCAGCTCTGCGCTGAGCGTCACCGTTGAACTGGTTTCTTGCTGAGCTTTCAGCCTGATTCTGAGCCATGGCAGCAGCAGTGTTTCCGGCGTCAGAGTGCTGTGCATTCATGTTTCCAGTCTGCTGGGCGGCCAGCTGCTTGCGTCGTTCCAGAGCTTCAGGAGAAATCTGAACGCGAACTTTGAATACGCGGCTCATAACTGTATCACGGATTGCATCGAGCATATCGTAGAAGATGTTGAAACCGTCGATTTTGTATTCTGTAAGAGGGTTCTTGCTTCCGTATGAACGCAGTGAAACAGCTTCGCGGAGACCTTCAAGAGCTTCAAGCTGATCCAGCCATTTTTTATCGATAATCTGGATGTACTGGTAACGGATGAACATGTTGAAGTTTTCTTTTCCGGCCAGAGATTCTTTTTCTGTAATATCGTTCTGAAGTTCTGCAATAAGGGCTTCTTTATTCAGTCTTTCAGCCGGAAGCTGTACTGCAAAGCGGTCTTTGATTGCTTCGTTCAGGTTCTGAAGGGCACTTTCGTTCTTGTGTTTCTTTTCGTTTTCGAAATTATCAAAGATATCTTCAACAGAAATCTTTGCGTTTTCCATTACACGGGCAGAAAGATTTTCGTCTTTAAGGAGTTCATCACGCTGCTGATAGATTACTGTACGCTGTTCGTTCAGAACATCATCGTAATCAAGCAGGTGTTTACGGATTTCAAAGTTGCGGTCTTCAACCTTTGTCTGGGCCTTTTCAATACCTTTGTTGAGCCATGGGTGTTCAATCGGTTCACCAGGCTGCATACCGATACGGCTCATCATGCTCTTCATGCGGTCTCCACCGAAGAGGCGCATAAGATCATCATCCATAGAGATGAAGAACTTTGAACGTCCAGGGTCACCCTGACGTCCTGAACGTCCACGGAGCTGGTTATCGATACGGCGTGATTCGTGGCGTTCTGTACCGATTACGTAAAGACCACCTGCAGCGCGAACTTCTTCGTAGTCCTTGAGCCACAGTTCGTTTTCAATCTTAAGTGCTTCCTTGTACTGTTCGTCTGAAGCATTTGTACCTGCACGTTTTCTTGCGCGGAATTCAGGAGATCCACCAAGCTTGATATCAGTACCACGACCGGCCATGTTTGTAGCGATTGTTACAGAACCTTTGGCACCGGCTTCTGCAATGATCATGGCTTCACGGGCATGGTTCTTGGCGTTAAGAACTTCATGGCGGATTCCTTTGCGTGTAAGGATAGCAGAAAGGTGTTCTGATTTTTCAACTGAAACTGTACCAACCAGAACAGGCTGTCCTTTATCGTGGGCTGCTTTGATTTCTTTTGCGATTGCTTCCCATTTATCAGATTCGTTCAGATAAACTTCATCGTTTTCATCAACACGGGCAACCGGTTTGTTTGTAGGAACGGAAACAACATCCAGCTTGTAGATCTTGTTGAATTCCACAGCTTCAGTTGCAGCAGTACCAGTCATACCAGAAAGCTTTTCGTACATACGGAAAAAGTTCTGGAAAGTAACTGTTGCCATTGTACGGTTGCGCTGCTTGATGCGGATGTGTTCCTTGGCTTCAATAGCCTGGTGAAGTCCGTCTGAGTAACGGCGGCCTTCAAGAACACGTCCTGTAAATTCATCGATGATCTGAACCTGTCCGTCTTTTACCATGTAGTCTACATCGTTGTGGAAGAGCAGGTGAGCACGCATTGCCTGTGTGAAGTAATGTGCATATTCAAAGTTTTCTTCGTCTTCAAGAGAAGAGTCTGCAGAAATAAGGTTGTGCTTGTGAAGGATTTCGTTGATTTTCTGCATACCTTTGTCTGTGAATGAAACACGTTTTGATTTTTCATCAAGTGTGTAGTCACCTTCAATGGCAGCTCGCTGTTCAGGAGTCATCATTGATTCGTCAGGGTAGTCACCTGTTTTCGGATCCTTTTCAACTTCCTTAAGTTCACCAACGTATTTGTCTACTTCGTGATATTTGTAAGTGTCATCTTCGCCTGCACCGGAAATAATAAGAGGTGTACGGGCTTCATCAATAAGAACAGAGTCAACTTCATCGACGATACAGTATTTGAAACCGCGCTGAACTTTGTCTGCAAGGCTTACCTTCATGTTGTCACGGAGGTAGTCGAATCCCAGTTCGTTGTTTGTACCGTAAGTGATGTCGCAGTCGTAAGAAAGTTTTCTCTGGGCGTTGTCCATGTCGGAAATGATTGCACCGACAGTCTGACCAAGGAATTCATAAATAGGGCGCATTGTGTCGGCGTCACGGCCTGCAAGGTAATCGTTTACTGTAACAACGTGAACGCCTTTTCCTGTAAGGGAGTTCAGATAGGCTGCAAGAACGGCTACAAGTGTTTTACCTTCACCAGTCTTCATTTCGGTGATGCGTCCTGAATTCAGAACGATGGCACCAAGAATCTGAACGTCAAAAGGACGCTGGCCGCGAACACGCCATGAAGCTTCACGGGCAAGAGCCAGGGCTTCCGGCTGGATATCTTCCAGTGTTTCTCCGTTTGCAAGTCTTTCTTTGAATTTTTTAGTCTGTACAGGGAATTCTTCATCTTTAAGTGATTTTGCCCATTCTTCTTTTTCATTTACTTTTGCAAGAATTGGTTTGAGGGCTTTCAGGTCACGTTCATTCTGTGAACCGAAAAGGGTTGTAAGTACTTTGTCTAACATATAAAGTTCCAGCTTTTAGATTTTTATTTCAATATATTATATAGGAAAAATCCTCTTTTTTATATAGTTAAATATAGAAAAAAAGTAGTGAATTGACAAATAAGAAATGAAACAATAAGTTTAAAGATATGAATTCACTGAAACGCTGCACCTGTATTTTTATGGCTGTTCTGGCCCTTGTTTCCTGTAAAAAAAAGGATTCCGTTGAATCTATTACAGAAGACGAACTTTTTACTCTTACATACGGAAATTTCGAAGAACAGCTCAATCTTTTTTCTTTGAACGAAATCGGAAGCGTTCAGACGGGAATCTGCATGAAAGACGGATTCTTTTACATCGTAAACGGTGAATCCCAGAAAATCATGGAACTGAACTCCTACGGAGACCTTCTGACTCTGTTCTATAACGAAGATTCAGATACAAAAAGCCTTATGGATTCGGCAGGCGCCAGTTCCGTAAGTCTTCACCGTGAAATTTCTTATCCTTTCGGTTATACAGGTCTTATTTCGGTAGATTCGAATAAATGTATGTACATTGTATGTACAATTCCCCGCGACAGACAGGAACTCAGTGATGACGGAAACCTGCTTTACTGCCAGACAGTGCTTCGTATTCCGCGTGACGGAAACCAGATTGACTATATCGGGCAGCAGGGACCTGGAGGAACTCCGTTCCCGTTCATCAGAAATATCTATACGACTGCAAAAAACGAGCTTGTTGTAGTTTCTACAGGGCCTTCAGGTCTCATGGTTTACTGGTTTGCCGATGACGGCTTCCTCAAGTACATGGTTCCCGTAAACTCAACGGATGCTCCAAAAATCTCCGGAATCGATGAAGATTCTGATGTTTTCCTTACTGTTGAAAACGTTATTCCGGATCCGGGGGATTACCGTTTCTACGTAAAAATTGACAACTATTCTTCCTACTCTGACCGTGCTTCAAAAGCTCAGGCCGGTGTAAGTTATATCAATACGCTTCTGTATCCTCTGGATATTTCTTCAGGACTGTACGGGAACCCGGTTTCTGTTCCGCCTTACGAAGAATCAGTTACAGTAGATTATTCAAAGCTTACTTACAAGATTCCGTATGATTTCCTTGGTGTAACAAAGAACGGATGGAAATTCTTTGTAATAAGTACAACAAGCGGTTTTGATGTTGAAATGATTCATACTGAAAGCCAGAAAGTTCTGCACCGTCATTTTGACGTGAACCGCAGCAATGTGCTTTTCCACAATATGAGTCTTTCGGATGACGGAATCATTTCGGCTCTCTACATCGGGCAGGACAGTGCACGGGTAGTCTGGTACCGCACCGATAAACTTATCAGTAACTAACGTTTTACCTGAGCCGTAAGATTTACGGCTTCAGTACCGTCTGAAACTTCAGCCTTCATTTCGATTATCTCAAAGTCAGTAATTCTGAAACTGATTGTTTCTTCATTTTTCTGAATCAGAAGAGATCTGGTTTCTTCATTGACTTTCTGATTGTCTGCATTGAAGGCCGAAAAAACTGCAGTGACGGTAACGGGTGTTTTTTCGGAAGCAGGAATTTCTTTTTCTGAAGTGATTTTGAGAGTAGTGTAAACAGAATCCTCAAAGGAAAAAGAATCAAGCTGGATTTTGTTTTCTCCAAGAGTTCCTTTGTTTGCCGAAGCAATGCTTCTGGACATGATCATGGCAAAAGCTGTAAGAGCGCAGAGAGTTATCAGGAGGAAGCGGTTCGATTTGTTCTTAAAAAGAACCCGGAAACCTTTCTGCAGCTGGAAACTTCCGTTGTAATAATCCTGTACGATTTTTGGAGCATGCTTAATGCGGTCTTCGTGAGAGTAATAGAAGCGGATGTTTTCTTCTTCGTTTTCTGATCTTGTTTCGTTACCGAATTCCATATTACACGTACTGTTCGTCGTTTCTTCCAAGAATCATCAGGGTGCCTCTTTCGTATGCACGGCGGAGATCTGAAACGAATGCATTGGTTGTTTTATCAACTTCTGATTTTTTCAGAGGCTTCATCAGATCTTCATCGGAAAGTATGAGTGACTTTCTGTTGATTGAAACGTTGGAAAGAATTTTGTCGCGGAAACTGTCAGGTTTGGCTGCAATAAGGTGAACGATTTCTGCGTCTGCCATATCGCGGAGTTTTTCCTGAATAAAGCGGTCGTCGGAACGGACAACGTCATCAATGGTGAAGAGGCGGGAACGCAGGTCTTCTCCAAGGCTCGGGTCTCCTTCTGAAAGGCTGTTGAGAATTTCCTTTTCTGTTCCTGAATCCATCCGTTTGAGAATTTCTGCCAGTGCGTTTCTTCCGTCTATGTTTTCAGACTTTTCTGCAGTCAGGGTAAGTGATTTTTCATGAAGAGACTTGTCTATTCTGTGAACAACTTCAGGTGAAATTGGCTCCATTTTTGCCATGCGGAGAACTACAGTACGTTTTTCTTCCGGTGTCATGCAGTTGATTATGCTGGCGGCTTTCTTTGGCTCCAGATGAGAAAGAACGATGGACTGAACGCCTTCGCTTTCATCTTTAAGAAGAATGTAGATGCGTTCGTTGTCTGCTTCTGCAAGATAGTCAAAAGGTTTTCCGGTTCCGTAAGGAACGGCTTTTTTGAGCATTTCTTCAGCACGTTTTTTTCCGTATGCCATTTCAAGCATTTCGCGTGCAGTGTTGATTCCGCCGTCTTCACGGGACTTTTCCAGAAGCTCGTTGAATTCTGCAAGAATTACAGACTGTTCTTCCTTGCTTACACTTCTGATGGAAGCAATTTCCGGAACAATCTTCATGATCTGTTCTTCGGAAAGGTGAGGGAGAATCTTTGCAGCTTCGTTTTCACCGATCATTACAAGGAACTTTGCAACGCGGCGGTAGACCGATTCCTTGTCTTTTGGAATTTCCGGAGCCTGAACAGTTTTTGTGAGTCCCTGGTCACCGGTGCTTTGTGCATTCTGAGGACGGGACCGGATGTTTTTTGTAAAGCCTTCTTCCGGAATTGCATCGGAAAATTTCTTGAATCCTTTTCCGTCATCTTTCTGGGTCATGTAAGCTTTTGCTCTCATTTCTTCCAAAGTCATTTTTGTAATCCTTTTTTTTCTATTCAGACTGTTTCCAGGCATCAATGAATTCAAGCATGAACTGTTGTACGTTCCCGAAATATTTTTTCTGGAAACGGCAGGCAGGCTCTCCTATAAAGCGGAAATGCCAGCTTTCCCACCGGTATCCCGTTACATCTTCATAATCCATAGGGAAGGAAAGTGACCATCCGAATTCCGGGCCCCGGGCATAAACCCATTTTCCCATGGCTGTTTCTGCAAAATCGTCGGTAATGGAACCGAAGTCTATGGCAGTACCAAGCTGGTGCTGGCTTGTTCCAGGTCTTGCAGATTCACGTTCAGCTTCTTCAAGACCGTCTACATCTACCCAGTGCTGGAAAAGGCGCTTCTGGTAGTCGTAGGAACGGTAAGTGGAACTTACAAGAAGTGTGATTCCGTCTTCCTTTGCAGCGGCTGCCATAAGGCGGAGAGAAGCTTCTGCATCAGGGCGAAGTGAAAGGTCTTTGCGGTTTATGTTGTAAAGGCTGTTTTTTTCAAGGGGAACAAGATCCAGCGGAACATAATCCGAAGAAACGTAATGTTTTTTGTCTATAAGATAGTAGAGCGGAAGGTCATCCTGGCGGTAGAGTTTTTCTGCATCAAGAACTGTGTGAAGGTCTGAAAGAAAAGCGTCTCTGTCTGAAATTGAAACGACGGCTGAAAAACGGGCTGACATTTCAGAAAGGACTTTTTCAAGCTTTTTGTATTCAGGATTTTCCGGTGCAGGAATTTCTGCTTTCTGTTCAGAAATCTTTCCGGATGCTTTTTTCTGTTTTGATTCGCCGCAGGCAATAAAGAGGACTGACAGTGCCAGTACTGCAAAAAGAATAGATTTTTTCATTTTTCCCACCAGTATTTATTCTATAATGAAACAGTGAATTATTAAAGTGGAAAACTTTTGCAGTACTGTTCTGTACTATGCGGGAGTATCCCGGGCAATTATTTAGAAAACGAAATTGCAGCGGTAACCAAGCCCGATTGTGTAGCCTTTAAGATTATCCACTTTTTTATCGTTTACTGAGTAGAACAAAGGAACACCGATCTGGGTATATAAACCGTGTCTTGTTAATCCGCTTCCCCATGCAAAAACAACCTTGAAGTTCATTGTGATTCTTGAAAAGTCATATGTGGTTTTAGCATCTGAAAGGCTTGTGTATTTACTGTCGGTATATCTTCCAAATATTGTAGAATCTCCGGCTTCAATTTTAGGGAACAGAAGGAACTGGATGAAACGGGACTCAAGATCACTGTCTGTTGTGTAACCGATTACCGGTGCAAAGCTGATGCTCTGAGTCTGGCCGATAAAAATGGATTTCCAGTTGTCTGCAAAAGAAAGGGTGGCACCTTCTGAAACTCCGGCCTGAACTCCTAAAGTGAGTCCGAAAGGAAATACAAAATTGTATTCCGCAGTTAAATCAACTGTAGGATCAATGTTGAAGGTTTCGAAGTCCGTAGCGGTAGATGCGAAAGTACTATCGCCTGCCTGTAATGCAATGATGTTTCCTTTTGCAAAACAGAAAGAAGTAATAAAGAATGCGGCAATTGCAAATAAAGTTTTTTTCATAAACTCTCCTTATAAAATATGATTTTTAAAAGATAATAAAATTCAGAATAAGTGGCAAGATAAATAAAAACTTGAAAAATCAGATGAATTTACATTTTCAATTCCCGGTGCTAAACTTTTTTCAATTGAAACTATGAAGGTGATTATATGAAAAAATCGATTATTATATTCCTTGCTTCTTTACAGGTTCTTGTACTTTTTGCAAAACAGTTACCATCCGGTATAGAAGCTCCTGTTAATAAATTTGAAGAAAAAGACGGAAAAATTGTATATGCAATGCTTGCCGCTGAAACTGAAATTCCAACAAAATACGGAACCTTTACAAGCCGTGCCAACAGCGGCATAAGATTTTACGAAAACGGACAGATTGAATATTTTTATGCAACAGACAATAAAGTAATTGAAACTGATGCCGGTACATTTACAATCAGTTCATTCAATTCGGCAAGCAAACCGGTTCCACTTACTTTTTACGAAGACGGAACATTAAAGAGAGCCTATCTGCCTGTGGTAAACACAAGCAAAGCTCCTAAAAACAACGATATTGTAAAAACACCTTTTGGAAATGTAGAAGCCAAGCAGGCATCTGAAATCAATTTTTATGAAAACGGGGCCGTTATGTCTTTTACTGTAAGAGCTGATTCGGTTCTTGCTGAAGGATGTACTGCGGCAAAGGATACATTGCTTTCGTTCCACAAGTCAGGAAATCTGAAAGAAATCAGTACAGTTGAAACTATCAAAATCGGTTCAATTAAATCAAAATCAAGAAAACCGCTTGAGTTTTCAGATGCCGGAAAGATTTTGTCTTTAACACCGTCTGATGATTCTTATCTGGAACTGAATGATATTGCATTCTTCTTTTATTCCGGATTCCCTGTAACATTCTGGGAAAGCGGAAAATACAAATCTTTCGTGATTGACGTGGCAAACAAGGATGCAGCTGTGGCCGGTTCAAAAATTTTCTGCAGTACTGAACAGAATGTTATGAATCCTTATGATCCTTCTTCTTTTTCAAGAAAACAGGCTGCTTCAAAAAATCCGGTCAATTATACCTTCTACGAAAACGGACTTCTGGAATCAATAAAAGGTGCAAAAGAGGAAACTGAATGGACAGGGGACATGAGCTTTGTGTTCCAGTTTGGAACAATCTTCATACGCACTCACGAAGTTCTTTTCTATGAAAACGGCGGACTGAAATCAGTTACTTTAACTCCATTAGCAGCAATGAAAGGTTCAGCTGCCAATGTGACTGATAATGTAGGAAAGTTTTGTTTTTCTCCTGACCAGAAAGTTATGGCAAAAATCTGCTTTGAAGTAACCAAGAGTGAGCTTGGAAGTTTCTATGACAGTTCAGAACCGGCAATTATTTTCAATGATGCAACAAAGAAAATCATTGACGGCAGAATCAGCATGAATTCAAGCATCACATGGAATGAAGAAAATAAGCCTGTAAAATATACCTGCATGGACAGATCCAGCGAACCTGGCCGCATTGTATGGACTGAAGAAGAAATCAAATAAGGTATGAAAAAAGATTTGGATGCAATTCTCCTGGATGTTCGCAGAGACGATGAATATAAGAGCGGGCATATTCCGGGAGCGGCGGCATCCTTGATTACGCCGGCCCCCTTGAACGGTAGGGGAGCAGTGAGATTTTAAAGGAATGGTTGATAAACCAATGATATAATTAACCTAGTATATTATACGATTTTTTTTCATCAAAGATTTCAATGGAGAAAATGAAAATGGAATTAATTTGGGGAATTCTTGGAGGATATGTTGTAGTAGGATTACTTGCTGTTTTTCTATTTTTGTCAATCTTATCGTCAGTTGCAGAAATTGTTGGAAGTGTATTAAGTGTCATTTTAATTCTGGTAATAGTTTTTTATACACTTTTTTTTATTTTTTCGATATTTGATGCAATTGAAAGTAAGATAGGTAGGCTCATTTTTAGTTTACTTTTGATAATTGCTTCAACTTTTTTTTGTTGCATTTTATATTTAGGACATTCCTTTGATTCTGTTCCCGGAAAAATACAAGTTAAGAATACAAGCAGAACTGAAATTATTACTGAAATTTTATTTTTAAATATGAATAGTTATAAAAAACAATCATGTATTATTGATTCAACTATGAACAAGGCTCTTGTATTTGATAATAATGGTAATTTAAAAGATGAAATGAAGTATAGGAACAATTATCTCCCGAAAAGTGAAAGTTATTTTTATTCTTCGGATCAAAGACGAATTCTTGCAGGACTGTGGGAAAATGAAACGTATACTAAGGATGTATACCCAAATACTATGGTTTTAATAGAGGTATATAACTACAAAACAAAAGAAAGTTATGTGGTTTTTTCGAAAGAAGATTATTACCATGCTTCTTTAGGGAAAACTATATTTCTTGAATATGATGGAAGAAAACTTTATTTTGAAA
>JAZLIM010000067.1:0-8875 GCA_045617385.1 Treponema sp. | reverse complement strand
GTTACGTCTTCGCCTTCAACACCTTCTATTGCGACACCGCGGATGTCGCTTCCGTTCTGTAATTTTAAGATTTCTTTACTCATAGCGTAAATTATACAACGGAAGCGCGCAGTTCGCTATAAGTGAAATGGCTTAGGCCCTGTATGTGGGGTTCAGAGGGGCCAGACCCCTGAAGAAAACGTGTGGGCATAGAAGGTGGGGCCCAGCAACGGGAATATATGCCAGCAGTGGCATAGGTCCTCACTTCGTTGCGGGATGCCACTGTGGCAATATTCCCTGCGTCCCACCTTCTATGCCTTTCGTTTAGTCTCCAAAGGGGTCTGGCTCTTCTGAAGGAACGGGTAGTTGGAGGGGTATGAGGCTGGCAGGTCCTCACTTCGTTGCGGGATGCTCAAGCCGCGTTTTCGCGGCGACTTAAATAATTTCCTATATGCAAACAACCGTAGGTTGTATGGCACTGTGGCTCAATACCCAGCGTCCCGTTTTCTAGGGTCTGCATGAACAGTAAGAAGGGTCTGGCACCTCTGAAGGAACGCTAGTTTGGGAGGGTGGCCCCTTTTGAACACTAAAGAGAGTTGGAAAAGTTATGATAGTGGGTACAACAGAGGGGACAGGCCCCTAGATGTGGAAAACGGAGGAGTAGGACCAGGGGGACGCAGGCAGGAAAATGAGGGGGACCCATGGTAGGTGGAGCCGGCAGCGCCGGCGGAACGGGCACCATGGGGGAGTCCTCATGTTTTCTGCCGTTGCTGGGACCCGCTGGTCCTGCTCTTGTTTATTTCTTACGGGAAAGGGGGCTGTCCCCTCTGGGGGAACTAGTTTTCCAGCGGGTCTACGCCGAATATTTTGGCCAGCTGTTTGCGGGTGGCTTCCATATCTTTAGGATACGGAGCGCAGAATGTTACCTGTTCTCCGCTTGAAGGGTGTGTAAAGCTGATGCGGTAGGCGTGAAGTGCCAGGCGGCTCAGGAGAGGGCGCTCTTCGGTTTCGTCACCGTTCCAGCGTCTTTTTATTTCGCTCAGGCGGACCGGTTTCTGGTTTCCGCCGTAAAGAGGATCACATACAATCTGCAGGCTGTTTGCATTCAGGTGAACGCGGATCTGGTGAGTGCGTCCTGTCTTTGGCTTTGCTTCAATCCATGAGTAAGGCCCTACGCTTCCGATGTTGCGGAATTCTGTAAGGGAAGGTTTCCCAAGTCTTTTGTCTACAACAGTTCTGTGGCGGGCGTCTCCGTCCGGAAGAAGCTTCAGGTCTACAGTCAGATTTTCCCAGACAGGATGTCCGTAAACCAGGGCGTGATATGTCTTCTGTACTTCGCGTTTTTCGAACTGCATTGAAAGATTTTTGTGGGCTTCAGGATTTCTGGCGTAAATAACTACTCCCGATGTATCTTTGTCGATGCGGTGAACGGCGTAAAGGCGGCCGAATTCTTTTTCGGCTTCCAGGTCAAGGCGCGGTTCATCGGGATTGTAACGGTCAGCAGCAATAAGGAGACCAGATTTCTTGTTCAGGACAACAATGTCGTCGTCAGCGTGAATAACTGAATAATATGAGTTTGCCATGGACTAATTCTATTAGAATTCTTCCATCTTTGAAAGGATGCGGTCCAGTTTTTCTCCGTAGGCTCTGTCGGCAGCCCAGGTACCGGCCAGTTCAAAGATTGTAGGAGCCTTTCCTTTAGGATTTACCCATCTGAAACGTTTGTCTATGAGTTCGTTGGTAAGCTGGTGTTCTTCTGTCTTTGCGTATGCAAAAAGGTGCTGAATGTGTGCCCGTACACCAAGCTGTTCTGTTTCAAATATTTCTCCCGGGTGTTCTTCGTCTATTGCTCCAAGTCCGCAGTAGTTGTGCATTTCAGGAGTTACCAGATTCCCGAATCTGAGGTAGCCTGTTTCAAGACACATCTGGGCCCAGGCGCAGTCTGAATTGATTCCTTCGGCACTGGCTTCTTCAATGTAGTAAGCGCTCATGCGGTTTATCTGTTCACGGTCAGCATCAGGATTCTGACTCATAAAATACATGGTAAGTTCCTGGGCATCCAGAAGTCCCTGGTCGCTCAGGTTTCTTGAAATTTCTCTTGGAAGAGGCACCATTTCAGGGGCGGCCTGTTTTACTGTCTGACTTGTAGTCTTACAGCCAATAAAAAACATTACAAAGATAAGGAAAATCGGAAAATTTTTAAGTTTCATACATAAATTTTCGGATTTTTTCGGGTTTTCTTTCCTGATTTTGAAAAAAAAATCCATCATATATATATGACAAATAACAATAAACCTGATATCAGGGAGCTGACGCTGGAACACGGAATTTCTTATCCCAATGATGAAGAACTTTTGATGCTTATTCTTGGATCCGGAATGAAAGACTGTTCAGTTCAGAATCTTGCCCGGAAAGTTTCCGATGCTGTTGATATGAGTGATGCGGAAACCCTGATTGAGAATCTTGGAAGAATACGGGGTATGGGGAAAGGCAGGGTTCTGGCTGTTGCCGCAGCAATTGAATACGGAAGAAGAAAGACTTCCTGCTCGGGCACCTGCATAAGAAATGCCCGCGAACTTCTGCCGTTCATAAAGAATTTCAGCATCAAGAACAAGGAACATTTCATCTGTGTGACTTTGAACGGGGCCCATGAAATCATTCAGATTCATGTAGTTTCTGTAGGAACCGTGAATTCAACAATGATTCATCCCCGGGATGTATTTTCCGTGGCAATTCAGGAAAATGCCGCCGCAATGATTGTGTGCCATAATCATCCTTCGGGAAATGTGGAACCTTCCATAAACGACATAAAGACAACAGAAAAACTCATAGCTGCATCCGAAATAATCGGAATTCCGATTCTGGATCACATCATCATAGACAGTTCCAGTTATTACAGCTTTATGGATCATGGTTTGTTGTTCAGTGATTCGTAATTGGATATAATTTTTGTTATGAGATTTTCATTTAAAGCGGTATCGGCCGCGCTTTTTCTGATTGCAGGAACAGTCCTTTTTGCCCAGGAAACCATCAGACTTCCGGAAGGAATTCCTATTGATGAGTATAATAAAGGAACAGATTCTTTTTATACAGACAGAAATGCTCTTTCTCCGTATGGGAAAAAGGAACTGGATGATGAAAAGGGTGCTGTAATCAGAATTGAATGTGACGTATCGAATGCTTCTGTTTATCTGAACGGAATTTATTACGGACATACAAATCTTACCATCAGTGATCTTCGTCCGGGGCGTTACAAACTCAAAGTAACAAAAGATCATTACGAAGACACAAACTGTATTGTGGAAGTGCGGAAAGGGTACCAGCTCACATACAAGATCAAGCTCCGAGAAATCAAGGGAATCATCCGCTTCAGAAAAGTTTCTGACGGGTCTATCGTTACCGTAGACAGCACACGGGTTTTTTCGAATACCTGCGAAATCATTTCCGGAATCCACACAGTCAGAATCCGGAAGTTCGGGTACAAGGACTATGAAGAACGTGTTATGGTTCCTCCTTACGGAACGATTACAGTTGAACCGGAATACAAAAAGGTTCCTTTCCAGGTAAGCAGTTTTTCGGTTTCAAAGCTCAGCATAAATCCTGATTATTCAGGCGGGCTTGGAAATACACGAATCACGTTCAGAGTTACAGCCCCGGGTTCGGCACAGATGGTGATTCTGAACTCTTACGGGCTTACCGTAAGAAGCTGGAATTATTCTTCCTTCTCACAGTGGGACCAGAGTGCCGAATGGAACGGAACTGACGATGGCGGAAACCCGCTCCCAGACGGGCAGTATACGGTTCTGCTTACGGCAAACGGCAGCAGATTTGAAAAGACTGTTACGTTGAACCGCAGCCTGGTTTATCCGCTTGGCACACCTGCAGCAGGTGGGTTCGGCTTTGGAAAAGTGGCCTGTGCCCTGCCTTACAGTCTGAGTTACAACTCAGTTTCAGTTTCCGGTACTGCTGTTCTGGACAGAACAGACGGCCCCGGGTTCTATGCCGGATGTATGCAGGCATCTTTCAATTCAGTGGTTGGAAGCATGTTTGAATACGGAATTACAGCCGGATTGTATCCTGCATTCAATGACAGTATCCCGGCCTGCATTGGAGCAAACCTTAAGTTTTCAGATACATTCGAAATGGGGAATGGATTTGATTTTTCCGTTGCAGCAATTGTCCGTTACGGATATCAGTCTTCAAAAGTAATGCCTTCCGGAATTGATGACGGAAAAGGACTTGGCGGCGGACTTCTTCTTGGCTTCAGCCTTCCAAAAATCTTTGCAGGTTTTGGCGCCCAGTATATCTGGGGGGCCGAAACAGGGCTTGTGGGACAGGAAAGCAATCTGATTACAGCGGGCGGAGCGGTAAGCTTTAATCCGGCTCCTCATATTGCAGTTTTTGCTTACGGGAACTACGGTATTGTTACAGGAAAAGAAGAAACGGACGGGAAAGGAAACGGCCTTTCAGTAGGAGCCGGAGTGAACATGATTCCAACAAAAAGTTCGGTTCTGCTGAGTCTTTCAGTCGGAGCAGATATTTTCCCTGATTCAAATACTCTTCTTTTAAGTGGAAATCTTGGGATTTCCTTTGTATTTTAAATAGAGACTTTTATTTTAAGGATATAACCATGCATCTTTATACAAAAGGACAGATGATTGGAACAGCAGTGCTTTCTGTGATTGTTGTTTCTGCCCTGTTTACAGCAGGCCTTACAATTTCTGCCCGCAAAACAGCATTAAAGAAAAATACGGAAGCTTCGGGAACAGAAGCCGCATATACTTCGGAAAAACAGACTTCCTCAAAACCTCAGGTTTCGGAAGCTTACGAAAATAATCTTTCGGGACTTCTGGAAACTGATTCTGAAACTGATGTGACTGAAGCCCGCGCAGTAAACGATTCGGAAGACTTTACAAAGGACGAAATCCAGAACATTACGGTTTACGAAAAATGCAGTGATGCTGTTGTAAACATCAATACACAGGTTGTGGCCTACGACTGGTTTCTGGAACCATACATTCAGAACGGCGGAAGCGGATCGGGCTCCATCATCGATAAGCGGGGATACATTCTTACAAACGTTCATGTAATCCAGAATGCTTCACGCATTTACGTTTCCCTTTCTGACGGCACACAGTACGAAGCTGAAATCGTTGGTCAGGATGCCGACAGCGACCTGGCAGTGATCAAGTTTGACCCTCCTGAAGGAGTTACCCTCAAGACTATCCAGTTCGGTGATTCCCAGGATCTGCGGGTAGGGCAGAAAGTAATCGCTATCGGGAATCCGTATGGACTTACAAGAACAATGACAACAGGAATCGTTTCAAGTCTTGGACGCCCGCTGAAGGACTCGGCTACAGGAAGAATCATCAACAACATGATTCAGACTGATGCTGCCATAAATCCGGGAAACTCCGGCGGACCTCTTCTGGATACAAAGGGCCGCATGATCGGAATCAACACAATGATCGTTTCCGGTTCAAACAGTTCTGCCGGTGTTGGTTTTGCTGTTCCATCTGAAACTGCTGTCCGTGTTGTGGCAGATCTTCTTAAGTACGGAAAGGTTCGCCGCGGCACAATGGACATAAGCGTTATCCAGCTCACAAACCGGATTGCACAGTACGCCCGTCTTGATGTTACAAGCGGAATGCTGATCTCTCAGGTTGAGCCAGGTTCCCTTGCTGAACGGGCAGGGCTCCGGGGAGGAACGGAAGCGGTTTATTACGGAAACCGCAGAAATGTGATTTATCTTGGCGGAGACGTTATCCGCAAAATTGACAATACAACAATAACTTCGCTGGCTGATTATTATCTGGCGCTGGAAAACAAGCGCCCTGGAGACACTGTTACAGTTACTGTACGCCGTGACAGAAAAGACCTGCAGATTACTGTTACTCTTGCGGGAGACTCCGTAAAAAGCGGAATAGAATCACCAGGAAGTTCAATCTAGGAAACCGCAATGCATAAAATAATGTTCGTCTGTCATGGAAATATCTGCCGTTCAACAATGGCAGAATTCGTAATGAAGCATATAGTACGGCAGCGTGGCCGGGAAGCTGATTTTCTGATTGAATCAACTGCCACAAGTCTGGAAGAAATCGGAAACGATACTCACCCGGGAACAAAACGCAAGCTCACACAGGAAGGAATCCCGTTCAGCCGGCGTGCAGCCCGCCGAATTACCCGTCATGACTGTGAAACATTCGATATGATCATTGCCATGGATCAGGAAAATCTTTGGGGTCTTCACCGTCTTTTCGGAAATGAATTCAACGGAAAGATTCACCTTCTTCTGGATTTTGCGGATTCTGACCATTCCGAAGTGGCCGATCCGTGGTACACGGGTAATTTTGACGAAACCTACGAAGATGTTATTGCAGGCTGCATGGGATTGTGGGACCAGCTTTCATAACAGAAATGTCTGAATGCCGGGAAAAAGACCGGAAAATCAAAAAATCATCAGTTAAAAAAAAATCCGCTCTGGGGAAATCAGAGCGGTTTAACCATCAGTGCATTGTTCGCACAGGCGAAAGAAAACTATTTGTTTTCTACAGCAGCCTTTGGAACAGTTACTTTCTTTTCAATGAAACCACGGCTCAAGCAGCGTGAGCAAACTTTAAGTGTGATAGTAGTTCCATCAATAACTGTTTTTACAGGACGAATATTTGGTCTCCAAGTTCTGCGTGTGTGGTTGTATGATTTAGATACTTTGTTACCACTCATTACACCTTTGCCACAAATATCACAAGCTCTAGACATAATATATACCTACCTTAATTAAAATCTGACAATAGTTCTCTAAGTTTATAGAATTCTTAGAGACACGTCAAGAGTTAGTCGGCGTAGTTAACGCCTTCTACATCAAAGCCGTTGGCAGCCAGGAAGTCGTGGCGGTAACCGTCCAGATCACAGTATTCTTTGAGGTTTTCGTTAGTGATAACGCTCATGCACTTGTCTACTTCAGCCTGAACATCATCGCGCATTTCCCAGTCGTCAATGCGGATCAGGTTGTTTTCATCAACAGGAACGTTTCCTGCAGCAAAGTTTTCACCTGTGTACAGACGTTCTGCAAAGAGGCGTTCCATCTGTTCGATACATCCTTCGTGGATTCCCTTAGCCTTCATAACCTTGAACAGGATTGAAAGGTACAGAGAGATGATAGGGATAACAGCTGAAGAACGTGTTACAAGACCTTTGTTTACAGAAACCCATGCGTCTCCGTTTACAGCGCTCTTGAGCTGAGCAGAAAGGTCGCGGGCTGTTGCTTCCAGGTCTTTCTTAGCCTGACCGATTGTACCGTTACGGTAGATGGCGTGGCTCAGTTTTGGGCCGATGTAAGAGTAAGCTACTGTGCGGCAGCCTTCTGCAAGAACACCTGCTTCAACCATAGCGTTGATCCAGAGTTTCCAGTCTGCACCACCCATAACTTTTACTGTGTTGGCGATTTCTTCTTCTGTAGCAGGTTCTGCTGATTTTTCTGAAAGGCTTTCTGTCATGATATCCAGGGCAGCTCCACCGTAGTTTTCGCCGATAGGTTTGATTACAGATTTGTAAAGAACGTGCTGACCTGTAGCTTCGTCAATAAGGTCAGGGTCAGAGCGAACAGGGCTTGCCAGTGAGTAAACGATAAGGTCAATTTTTTTACCCTGAGCTTTGATTTCGTCGATGATCATTTTGCGTGTTTCGTGGCTGAAAGCATCAGCATTGAAAGATTTTGCGTAAAGACCTGCTTCTGTGGCAACTTTGTCGAATTCCTTGTTGTTGTAGAAACCTGGTGTTCCGCATTTTGTTTCGGTTCCTTCTTTTTCGAAAGAAACACCAATTGTGTCGGCACCGTATTCAAAGGCTGCTGTAATGCGTGATGCAAGTCCGTAACCTGTAGAACATCCAAGAACCAGAACGAATTTTGGTCCGTTTCCGCCTTCTTTTGAAGTTTTGATTCCGCGTTTTGCTTTCTGTGCTTTAACGTAATCAATCTGATGATCTGTTTCTTTTGCACATCCTTCCGGGTGAGCGTTGATACAGATGTTTGAACGAATCATAGGTTTGTTGTTCATTTTATTAGCTCCTGTTTGCCCGCAGGGCGGACAGATTTTTTTGCTGATTGTATATGTATAGGATAATACTTTGATTTTATTTTGACAATAGTGGAGAAAATGTCGAAATAAAAACGGCCAGAGGGGACAGCCCCCTCTTTAGATTTATCTAGATCTGTAGAAAACGGGTCCCAGCATTGGGCATTGTGCCAGCAGTGGCATAAGTCCTCACTTCGTTGCGGAATGCCACTGTGGCCCAATGCCCTGCGTCCCACGGTCAAGGCCTCAGGCTAGTTCTCCAGAGGGGTCTGTCCCCTCTGGCGGAATGCGAGTTTGGGTAGGTCTTCACTTCGTTGCGGAATGCTCAAGCCGCGTTTTCGCGGCGACTTAAATAATTTCCTATATGCAAACGACCGTAAGTCGAATGCCGCTTTGTCACGATTCGCTGCGTCCCGTTTTTCAGTTTTCTACGTTATTTCCTTTTGAATTCCTTTTTAACTCCTATATTTCGCAGGCAGGAACGGCAAAAATCGAAATGCCTTCACGAGGGAAGCGATTACGAACCGATTCTACCATTTCCTTAATTTTCTTTGCATTCTCTTCAGAAGTGTAAGCAAAAAGAAGAAAATTCTCTTCCGGCCAAATGTTATTCCCAAGTTTATGAGAAGATTTTCCCTTTCCGTGAACACCAGGAAGAATCGTATATTCTACTTCAGGAAGAGACTGTTCAAGTTTTTCTACAATATCGTCTTCTACAGACTGATTTGCAATTATTTCCACTCTAACCATAATTATTCTCCTTCCTTTCCAGTCTTTTCTTCAACGATTTCTAAAACTTTTTCCTGAGCCCCCTGCATTTT
>JAZLIM010000066.1:0-5550 GCA_045617385.1 Treponema sp. | reverse complement strand
TGAACGCTGTAGTTCACGATTTCATTTCTTTCGTTGAATAAAACCGGAAGCTTCTTCTGAAGTACGACAGGGTCAACTCTGATGTATGTATACTGTCCGTCGTCATAGACTGTCTGTGGCAGAAATTCAGGCTTCTTGAAGCGGGAATATTTAATCTGATAGTCGAATGAAAGAAGTTCAGGATTTGTTGATTTAATGAAACGGTTTTCGACTGAGCGTCCGCCGTCACTCGTGGATTTCTTTGCCCAGGAATTCTTTTCCAAAGGGTAAGTAAATCGGACCATCGACATATGTGTATCCGAATATGACTTCAAACGGAAATGGTATACGCGGCGGTCTGTAATGATGATGAGGGTCGAGTCCAGTTTTGAATATGCAGGTTTTACAAAAAGGTGCTGGATATCTTCCCCGGTAAGCGGGTTTTTTGCCACCCCTGCAGTAAGTTCCCATACGGATTCATCTTCTGAAAGAAGAGGAGTTCCGATTACAACCTCACCTGACTGAAGTTCGATGTCGGTAAGGTGGAACGGCTGGGCATAAATCTCATAGACAAAATTCTCATTGAACTGATAGAAAAAAGTTCCGTCCTTATAGTTTTCAGGTTTCTGAACGGCACGTTTCAAGCTGGCGTCTGTTGCATCAGTTCCTGTAACCCGCGGACGGTCTGTTTCAGGATTGTCTTTTGATTCCGGAATATATACCGGTTTTTCAACGAAGATTACAGTATCTTCGATATCCTGGGTTTTCAGTTCTTCAATTATTTCAATTTCGTTTAATTCCTGACTGTTTTCAGTTTCTTCCTGTTCGAGGTTTTCAGGAGCCTGGTCTTCGGTAAATTCAACCGGGTTTTCAAGACTCATTGTAGTTGAGCAAGATGAAAGGAGAAGTGCGAGAGCACTTACGTAAACAAAGATTTTTTTCATGATGTGTGCCTCCTTAAAGCTGTTATCTTTGATTTGTTACTTTGGTGTCGATGCTCTTCATGTCAAACGAAGTGATGTAGATTCCAAGCGGATTATCCTTGATATCTTCTTCTGACGGCTGGAGCATTTTTACGGTGATGACGGCCCTGAAAGGCTCGTTCTTAATCTGGGTGCCGGAAAGCTGGCGGGTAATGACCTGATAATCCACTTGATAGGTATCCTGCGAAACCTTGAGCGGCTCAGTCTGGAAGAGCACTTCTTTGGTGCGTGAACCGAAGTCTTTGAACGGATTGTCTTCTTTCACGAGGGTCGAATACTTTGAAGCAGTAGTAGAAGTAAGAAGATGGTAAGTCTTGTTAACTGCGTTCTTCATTACGGTTCTGTCTGTTGAGAGGGTATTCGAGAGGGAAATGAACTCTTTTACCTGTGCCTGTATGGCTGCTTCCGGTACATTGAAATTCTGGTAGTTGCGACGGGAAACCGGACCAATGTACTGGGTTTCACCAAAATCGTTCATGGTTACCAGAACCGGGATGGAATCCGGCTGTGATACAGCGAAGATACAGATTCCGATGGAGAGGAAGAATGACAGCACTGAAACAACAACCACAAATTTCAGTATGCGGTTTTCTTTCATTACCTGGCCGCAGATATAGTCGAAGTGCTGCAGCTGAGGATTGAACGGCGTGTCATTGGTTCCTTTCGGGTAGTAGTTTTTGGAACTCAATTTTGTGTACTCCTTAGGGCAGGCAGTACAGTTTCAGAATACAATAAAATTAAAATATTGTAAATATTACATTATAAATAAAAAATGTATTAAATATAAAATCAGGTGCCACGTGGCACCTGTATTGTTTTAACGGCTGATGTCAGAATGCGATTGTGATGAGTGAATTGTCATATCCCGGTCTGTCAGCTGTCGTGACATTTTTCTGTTACCGCCTTTGATTGTGACTTCTTTTCCTTCAAGGTCGTCTCTGTGAATGTGATAGAGAGGAACGTAGACTCTCCGGTTCGTCTGATCAACTACGATTGCGTTGTTCCATGCTTCGTCAGTATTGAAGGTTATTACCCTGGAGATTCTGCCTGTAAGAGGTCCTCCGTCATAAAGCTCAACTGGAAGTTTCGATGAGGAATAAACTTCAAGGAAAGTGTTGTATCGTCCGGTTGCCTGAAGAACCTCTTTCCATTCAGGTGCCACGTGGCACTTGGCCTGTCCGATTTCGGCGAGCTTTATTTTTGAAAGATATTCGAGACGGCTTCTGACCGGTGTACTGAGAGTCTGGGTATAAAGGTTATCTTTCATAGCCTCAATTACATTATCAAGCTTTGTCCAACGGTTAGCCTTCAGCATGTTCTGTCTGCCTATTTCTATTTCCCTCTGGGTTCTTGGTCCAATCATTTTTGTAGCAATGTCCTGAAGCATTTCCCTCATTGTGTGGCTTATCATTTCGCGGTCGAAGAAAATGTCCTTACCATCGGTGTCTTTTCCGTTTATACAGATGTGAAGATGGCGGTGACCGGTATCGTTATGAATGGCACCTTTCCAGTAGAGTCCGTGTCCGGTTATGTACTCAAGTCGTTCGATGAAAACTTTAGCCAGTGTTTCATAGTCCATATCCGTATTCTCAGGTGAGATTACGCATTTGAAGTGAAGAGGTGCTATGTTTGCAAAGTATTCTTCATCAGGTGTTCCGAATGTTTCAGGTTTATCAATTACATGTTTTTTCTCCAGCTGCCTGATATAGGTGTTGATGTAATCAACGTGCTGTTTCAGGTCTCTGTTGTGAGTCTGCTTGAATGTAACCCTTTGAAGCTTCTCGCTGTAGGGCCTTATTCTCCCGGATGTGGATCTTGATTCTGAACGTTGTTTCTTTTTGGATGCCAGGCGGAGAAGACGGTTGAGTTCCCTGACATCATCCTTTGTGTGAACCGGGCGGTCCCATTCAAACGGAGATCTGTGCCGGTCTTTCTGTGGTGAATAATCGAAGACGTTTTTAATATTCTTCATTTAGAAAAACTCCTTATGGTACCAGGGCAGGCAGCATAACGTCGCTTTTCTGAGACCAAAAATAGCGTTTTAAGGCTTTTTCGTCAATAAAATGAATGGGACTACGGCTAACTCCTTGCCCTACAGTGACTTAGAAAAACAATGGACCACAACAGGGGCATATGGGCCACAGACATAATATAGTAGGAACACCATACAGGGCCCTGTTTCTTTATCTTGCTAACAAGTCAGGGGCGCCGGAAGTATGCTTCCGGCTTCAGGTGCCACGCGGCACCTGAGAAATTACATCTTTTTTCATACTTGCAAAGAATACAATATTGGGTTATCTTGAGCATAGTTGCTGCCTGCCCTAAAGGAGCAGCTATGAAAAGATTGATTTTGACAGAAAAACCCTCTGTTGCAAAAAGCTTTGCGAAGGCTCTGGGCTGTCATTATTCAGCACAAACAAAGACCTTCATAAACGAAGGAAAAGATACCGAAATCATCAATTGTGTCGGTCATCTTTACCGATTGAAAAATCCTGAAGAGTATGATTCCAGGTTCAGAAACTGGAGTGCCCTTCCCGTAATTCCAGATTCATTTCAGTATGAAGTAAATCCATCCGTAAAGGATGTATGCCGCCTTGTAAATTCTAAGATTAAGGCTTATGCAAAAGGAGAAATCATCATTGCAACTGATGCTGACCGGGAAGGTGAACTAATTGCACGTGAATGCCTGATGATGGCAAAGATTACGGATACTTCAAGAATCCGTCGTTTCTGGGAATCCCAGGCTCTGACAGATGAAGTTATTCTTGAAGGATTAAGACGTGCAAAACCTCTTAAAGATTTTGACAGGCTTGCACTTCAGGGGTTCGCCCGTCAGAAGGCCGATTGGCTTTGCGGAATGAATTTCACAAGATATCTGGCCGTGAATGCAGACAGAACCTTCCGTGCAGGCCGAGTTCAGACGGCACTTCTTTCAGAAATAGAAAAGAGAAGTCATGCAATCAGAGATTTTAAAAGTAAAAAGTATTATGAGGGAAACTGTGTCTTAACTGATCCTTCAGGAAATACTGTCATTGCAGTATATGAGGATGAAAATGAGAACCGCAGGTTTGATTCTCCCTATGATCTTGATTTTCTGAAAAGAGAAGAGGGCAGGGCAGTACGCCTTAAAGAAACAGAATCAAAAGAAGTTCGGGAAAATCCGCCGCAGCTTTATAACTTGAGCGGACTTCAAAAAGATGCCTTCCGTTATTTCGGATATTCCGCAGAAAAGACTCTCAGCATAGCCCAGAAACTATATGAAGAGTACAAGTGTACTTCGTATCCAAGAACTCCTTCGGTTGTAATGGGAGATGACAACGTAGAGCTTTGTAACATTACCTTTTCAAAGATGACCATGAGTTATCCTGAATATATGGGTCTTCTTTCCCATGCTTTTATAAGCGGTGACAACAAAAGAATCTTTGACAGTTCACGCCTCGATTCTCACCATGCTCTGATACCTCTCGAGCCGGTTCCGGCCAATGCGACTTATGAGGAACAGAATGTTTATAACCTTATTCTCGAAAGATTTATGCTGGCATTTGCACCGGTGTCTGTTTATGAAAAGACAGATGTAAAGCTTGATGCCGGCGGAAATGTTCTGTGTCTGGAAGGGAAGAAGGTGACTGATAAAGGCTGGAAGGCATATATGCGATTCCTTCAGCAGTTTGAAAAGAAAGAAGAGGTCCAGGATATCAGTCTCTGTGACCTTAAGAACCTTATCCTCATGGAGGTGAAACCTCAGGAAAAGGAAACACGGGCACCGAAATTTTATAACGAGGCTTCTGTTATTGCCTTTATGGAAAATCCTTCTGGAAAAACAAGCGAAGGAGAAAAACTGACAGGACTTGGAACTCCTGCAACACGTCATACATTTATTCCAAAACTTTTGAAGATTGAAGGAATAAAAGTAGATTCAAAGAAAAACATCAGCATCACGCCTAAGGGTGAAAAACTTCTTGAGGCTGTAAGGGCTTCAAGGTTTTCCGGTATTGCAGATACAGAACGTACTACGTTATGGGAAAAGGAACTGGATTCAGATCCGGAAGGTTTTCTTAAGGATATTACAAAATATGTAAGTGAAAGTGTTTCGTAGGGACTTATGAAAGGACAGTTATGTCCGATTATAAATATAAGCAGACTGAAATTTTATCCGGGAATCTTCCCCTCCCACCACCGGATAAATTATGAATCAGCCTGCTTTTTTTTAGCCTAGAGATATATGAGAGGGAGGTAGTCCCTTACATAGCTTTCAGGAAACTCTGACTCCGGCATCTTCTTGAACTTTGTGATATGTCTAGTTCCTCTTGTTTCAGGAGCCTTACAGTATTTAAATAGTCCGAAAACCCTTCTGCATGCGGCAAACGGGAAGTTTTCCTCCGGTAAAATGCGTCTCTGCATTTCCCAAAGATAATGAAGGGTATCGATATCGGCTTGTGAGTTTGCTGGGTTAATCTGGTTCCAGGGTAATTTCTGTTCAATGCTTTTTTCAGTAACGGCATCCAGGTTCAGGTCTTCCAGAGCTTTATACATATAAAGTCTGTTACGAATGAGAAGATTGTTTACAGCTTCATGCCATCTTGGATTT
>JAZLIM010000065.1:0-2861 GCA_045617385.1 Treponema sp. | reverse complement strand
ATGACTGTCCGAAAAGATAGTGAATAAAGTTTGAACCGATAAAGCCTGCTCCACCGGTTACAAGAATGTTTTTAAGTTTACGCATAGTTTTAATTATACCCTCTGTAAGAATTTATTTCAAATATTCACGACTGTTCTGTTTCTGGCCTGTCCTGACCTGGAAGCGGCAGACTGCAGTCAATTTCAAAAACAAGGTTTTTCCCGTTCACAGGGAGTGCAAGTCTTGAAGAGTAAAGCTGAAGCGTTTTGATTTTCAGTTCCTTTTTGGCAAGTTTGTTCAGTTTGAAGTTTCCGTGAAGATCATCCCCGATAATCGGACAGTTGTTCTTTCCAAGATGGATTCTGATCTGGTGCATACGCCCTGTCTGAAGATCGAGTTTAATTCTGGAAAGTTTAATTTTCTGGCCCGGAATTTCGTTTCCGTTTTCGTCAGTCTTCTTTCTAAGTACGATTTCCGTTTCCTCAAGAATTTCGTAGTCTGTTACGGCTGTCTTTTTTTCTCCGTGCTGGATTACAGTTTCGTTTATTACACCTTTACGCTTTGAAAGAGTTCCGAAACAGAAAGCCGTGTATGTTTTCTGAACCTGCTTTGAGCCGATAAGCTTTGTCCACTTTGAAGCAGCCTGCGGGCTTTTTGCAATAATCATAAGGCCTGCAGTATCCTTATCAAGTCTGTGCACCAGATGAACTTTCTGCCCTACCTGCTTTGCAAATTCTTCATCTAGGGGATGCGAAATTCCCATTCCACCCTGTACCGGAACGCCAGCTGGTTTGTTTATTACATAGATTTCTTCATTTTCAAATAAAACCGGAACCTGATTCATACGATAAATATAACAGATGAAAAAGAACTTTACTATTATATTAGCCATTCTGATTTCTCTTTCGATTCATGCAGAAATTTTGAGAGATCCTGATTTAAACTTTACGCTGGATATCCCTGAAGGATTCAACCTTACTTCATCTGATCCCGACAGAGATTCATATTTCTTTACCCATCCGGAAATCAGCGTGAACCTGGTTTTAAAAGTTTACGAAAAAGAAAATTCATCTTCTTTTGATATTCTTGAAACTGCCATGAGTAAGCTCAAGGCAAAGGCTTCTTATGACAGAGTATTATGGTGCGAAAACGACTGCACCGTTTCTGACTTTTCAATGACACTGGACCAGAATTACAAGGGCTGGGCTGTATCAAGTCCTCTTGAAAAAGAAAACCGTTACATTGCCCTTCTGGCCTACTGCCCGGAAGAAGCATTCCGAAACTGCAGTCAGTTCATCATTTCTACACTGAACTCTCTTTCCGTAAGCGAAAAAACTTCAGAAAATCCCGGAGTCTTTGTAACTTATGCATTTCCGAAAGAAGGAAAGCAGACAGTAAAACTGAATGCAGGTGGAAAGAAAATCACAACAGCTTTTGATAAATCAGATGCAGATGCAAACCAGTTCGTGGTAGACCTGGAATTCGGAGTTTTTACTCTTTACGCAAGCCACAAATACTGGAAAGAGGCCTGGCAGCGCTATTACCGTATAGTTTTCAGAGATTCTTATGGAAGACTTTCACAATGCGCAAAAGACATAAAGAAAGCATTGTATGATGACTGCATTGAAAAAAGACCTGAAAGCCCGGAAACAGAATACCTTACAAGACTTCTTACATGGGTTCAGAGTTTTGAATATTCAAGAGATACAGTCACACCTTCCAAGGCAGATCTTACACCGCCGGTCATGGCGGTAATGGGAAAAGGAAACGACTGCGATTCAAGAAGTCTTCTCCTGTGCACCCTCATGCAGCATGCAGGGATTGATTCAATTCTTCTGGTTTCAAAGGAATACCGCCATGCCATGTGCGCTTTCGATGTATCCGGCCAGGGGCAGAGATTCGATACAGATTACGGAAGCTATCTGATGTGCGAAACCACAGCCAAGGTCACCCCGGGAATGATTGCACAGGAACACGCAGACCGCAGCAAATGGATTGTAGTAGACTGATTTTCTTCAAGGCATAAAAAAAAACGCCGTATTTTATACGGCGTTTTCTTTTTAACCTGAAGTCTATTAACCTAACAGGAGTTCATAAACTTCACGTTCAGTTTCAGCATTAAGCATCTTCTGGCGGAGTTCAGCACTCTTAAGCATTCCTGAAAAATGAGAAATAGTCTTAAGGTAATATGAATGCTGGTTATATGCGGCTGCAATCATGAAAAGCAGCTGAACCGGATTATCATCGATTGACTGGAAGTCTTCTACAGGCTTCTTACAGATTCCTACAGCCATTACAAGGTCAGTTACTGAAGAAAGACGTACGTGAGGAATTGCGATTCCACGGCCGATGGCTGTAGACATAAGGTCTTCACGTTTCAGGATTTCTTCTGTAAGTTCAGGAGCATTCTTTACCTGAGGTGCAGTAGCAAGAACATCTGCCAGTTCAACAAGAGCATCACGCTTTGAAGTGTGGTTGATGAAAACAACTCTTTCAGGAGAAAGAATGTTCTTAACCTGTACAGAAAGCTGGTTCTGTTCATTAAGATCAGAAGAAAGACGGGCATTAACCCAGTTTTCTACTTCAGTCTTCTTGAATCTCCAGACTGTACCGATTTTTCCGGCAGGAATTTCACCTTTCTGAGCCCAGTCATATACTGTTCTTTCAGAAACTCTGAGGTATTTTGCAACTTCTTCAATTGTAAGGATATCTCCGTCCATAGATGTTCCACCCTTTGTAAATACTTTGAAATCTTTACGTTATTTTGCATCTATTACGGTTTTTTGTCAACAAAAACCTTACGTTACTTTGCAAGCTCATGGAGGGAATCATAAGGATACAGTTCCCCAAGGGTTGTATGAACTGCATTCTCATAATCCTG
>JAZLIM010000064.1:0-46788 GCA_045617385.1 Treponema sp. | reverse complement strand
TTTTCAAATGTTTTATATCAGATCTGTGCAAAGGGAATTCCTCAAAGCATGAATACCTATGCATCTATGGCCGTAACTTACGGAGTTGCTACCTTAGTTTCTGTGGGGGCCTTTTTTATAACCAGCAAGGGCGGGAATTTTGCAAAACAGCTTTCCCAGACAAACTGGGCAACAATTGTTCTTGGAATTGTAATTACAGGTCTTGAAGTAGGATTCATTCAGGCTTATAAAGCAGGCTGGAAAGTCAGTACCCTCGCTACAGTTTCCAACGGTATTCTTGCCATCGCCCTGATTTTTGTAGGTTTCTTTCTTTACCGTGAACATATCAACTGGCAGCAGATTCTTGGTATCGGCTTCTGCCTTGTCGGGTTGTGGTTTATCAATAAATAGATGCGCCGTCTTTTCTGTTTTCTTTTTCTGCTGATCTGTCCTTCTCTTTATGCCTGGGCTGAGCTTCCTGTAGATCCGGGAGTTCCTCTGCACTCAACGAAAGAAATGAAGCCGGATCTGAAGCATAACTGGTGGGAACTGATAATCTACCGGCCGGAAAATACTGAACACATAAATGATATCCGCTGCTGGCTCAAGATTGAGGATATGGATGGAAACGACGTGACCTACACTGCCGCCAGCGCAACCTATGAGTGGGTTTCGATTCCCAATGTGGTGAACCGCTATGAGAAAACTTACTGGCTTTCAGGGGGAGTAGCCATGCACCTGGTATTAAAAGCCGGCCGTTACAGAATGACGGTCTATACTCCGAGTGAAAAACAGTGGCCTTATCCTTCCGAAAACCGTGATGGATGGAAAAGCAACGAATTTGTTTATGATACGGAAAATCCTGCCAAAGTGATTTTTGTATATCCTGGAATGAATGAAAATGGTTTTTACGATGGCAGCTGGATTCTGAGTGAAAAGGTTCGTAAAAGATATTGAACAAGATATACGTTTTATTCAAAATGAATACAAATTTTATGAAAAGGATTCGAATATGAAGAAGCAGGCATTTAATCCATACTTACCGACTTACGAGTATATCCCGGACGGGGAACCTTACGTTTTTAACGGACGTGTTTATGTTTACGGAAGCCATGACCATTACGGCTGCCCGGTTTTCTGTCTTAATGATTATGCGTGCTGGAGTGCTCCGGTAGATGATCTTGGCAACTGGAGATACGAAGGTATTTCTTACAAAAAGACTGACGATCCTGCCAATGCAGACGGAAAGGCAGTGCTTTACGCTCCTGATGTAACTGTTGGTCCCGACGGAAAATATTACCTCTTTTACTGCCTTGATAAATTTTCACTGGTTTCTGTTGCAGTGTGCGATGAACCTCAGGGACCTTTCAAATTCCATGGCTATGTTCACTACAAGGACGGAACAAGACTTGGTGAAAGAGAAGGGGACGAACCGCAGTTTGATCCTGGTGTTCTTACAGAAGGTGACAGAACATATCTGTATACAGGATTCTGTGGCCGGGGAGACAAAAGCCGCCACGGTTCATGGTGTGTAACTCTTGATAAGGATATGCTTACAATTATAGAAGATCCTGTTCTTGTTGCTCCGGGAGTTGAATACTGCCAGGGAACAGGTTTTGAAGGTCACGCTTTCTTTGAAGCAAGCTCAATCCGTAAACGCGGAGACATCTATTATTTCGTCTATTCATCAGAAGTAATGCATGAGCTCTGTTACGCTACAAGTAAGAATCCTCGGAGCGGATTTGTTTACCGTGGTGTAATCGTTTCAAATTCAGATATCGGAATCAGTTCCTATAAGCCTGCCGACATGCCTGCCTGCTACGGTGCAAACAACCACGGAAGCATTGTGGAAATTCCGAATGCTGCTGCAGCCGGCGGAGACGCTTCGGGCTGGTACATCTTCTATCACCGCCATACAAACGGAGACTGGTATTCACGTCAGGGCTGCGCCGAAAAAATCACCTTTACTGAAGACGGCCTTATCCCTCAGGTTGAAATAACATCCTGCGGTCTGAACGGTGGCCCTCTCAAGGCAGAAGGGGAATATAACGCAAACATAGCCTGCAACATCTTTACCGATAAGCCGAATCTTTACGTGGCGGACGGTTTCCCGAAAATCATGCAGGAATGTACCGACGGGGAAGAAGATCTTTCTTATATTACCCGCATGTACGATTCCGCCACTGCAGGTTTCAAATATTTTGACTTCAAGGGTGTAAAGAAAATCGCTCTGGAAACCCGCGCTTACGCTAAAGGAGTTTTTGAACTTCGTACCGAAATCGGTGGAAAGGTATGGGGAGAAGTGCCTGTAGATTACACAAACATCTGGGTTAAGGCTTCCTGCCCGGTTTCAATTCCCGACGGTGTTCATGCCCTTTACGTAACTTTCAAAGGCGAAGGAAATCCTCAGCTCAGAAAGATCTGGTTCGAATAATCCCTTTTCTTGACATTTTCATAAGTGTTTCGTAAAATGCAAATGACTTGCAAAAGCAAATCATTTGCATTTTTTTTATGGAACAGAAAAACTACAAAACAAAGACAAAAGACCTCATAAACGAATTTATTCTGAAACATCATGATGTTACTTTCACAGCCGGTGAAGTTTCTGAGTATCTTAAGAAATGTGACAGTACTGTAAATGTAACTACAGTTTACAGAAATATTGACCGCCTTGTAGAAAAGGGTGTGCTCATAAAAAGAAAGACAGACAATGAAGATGCTGCTCAGTTTCAGGTAGTTTCAGAAGATTCAGATTGCGGCCACCATATTCATCTTCAGTGTTCGGAATGCGGAAAACTCTTCCATATGGAATGTGATTTTATGGATGAAATCCAGGAGCACCTTATGAAAGACCACCGGTTTTTCCTGGACTGCAGACAGTCAGTTCTTAAGGGACTCTGCGAAGACTGCCGCACCGGAAAAGGAGAATAATGTTATGAATAAATCAAAAAGATTGTTCTTGTTTATGATTTCACTTGCTGCAGTTTCTCTTTTTGGATGCAGAAAAGAAAATAAAAAGGCGGGAGAAAAAGACGAAAAACAGCTGACAGTTCTCTGTACTGTGTTCCCGCTTTATGACTGGGGTAAGTCTATTCTTGGAGGAGATTCCAATGACAGGTTCAGGCTGGAACTTATGATGAAGAAGGGAACAGATCTTCATAACTTCCAGCCAAGCGTGGCAGATCTGGCAAAGCTGAATTCGGCAGATATTCTTTTTTATATCGGCGGAGAATCTGATGAGTGGATTGAAGACGCGCTGAGTTCTTCAAAGAACAAAAGTCAGATGAGATTTTCTTTTATGAATCTTATGAAAGAAGCAGCCGGAAAAGAAAATTCTGAAGGAATAAATCTTTTTGAAGAAGATGATTTTGGTGAAGAGGATTCTGAAGAAGATCATGATGAAACAGAATATGATGAACATATCTGGCTTTCTTTGAAAAATGCTTCCTTTGGAATTCAGTTGTTCGGGGATATATTTCAGAAACTTGATCCTGAAATGGCCGGAAACTATCAGAATCGTAAGGCTCTTTATCTTGAAGATTTGAATAAGCTTGATAATGATTTTAAGACTGTACTTTCCGGGAGACCGGCACTGCTTTTTGCAGACCGTTTCCCGTTCAGATATTTTACGGAAGATTATGGACTTCCATATTATGCGGCTTTTCCTGGCTGCAGTGCAGAAACCGAAGCAAGTTTTTCTACAGTTATTTTTCTTTCTGAAAGAGTAAAGGAACTGGGACTTGATACAATTTACATCCTTGAAAACTCAAGTACAAAACTTGCCGATCAGATTATTCAGACTTCGGGAACTGATGCAAAAATCAGGGTTCTGAATTCAATGCAGAATATAAACGATTCAGACATTAAGAACGGCATAACTTATCTGAAACTGATGGAAAAGAATCTGGAGGTTCTCCGTGGCAATGATTAAGTGTGAAAACCTTGTGCTCGGATATAACGGGAATCCTGTAGCAGCTCCTGTTTCTTTTGAGGTTGCTTCCGGGGATTACCTTTGCATCGTTGGAGAGAACGGAAGCGGAAAATCCACTCTTGTAAAAACTATCCTTGGACTTGAAAAACCTCTTTCAGGCAGTTTCGTTTTTGGAGAAGGTCTTTCCTCCCGCGATATAGGCTATCTTCCACAGACAAGTGCTGTTCAGAAGGATTTTCCTGCATCTGTTTGGGAAATAGTCCTCTCGGGAACTTTAAATAAAATTCATCTGCGGCCTTTTTATTCAAAAAAAGAAAAGGAACTGGCAGCAGCTTCAATTGAAAAAATGGAAATCGGACATCTGAAAAACAAGTGTTTCAGAACCCTTTCCGGCGGCCAGCAGCAGAGAGTACTTCTTGCCCGTGCCCTGTGTGCCGCCAGCCGCCTTATTCTTCTTGATGAGCCGGTTACAGGGCTGGATCCTAATGCCATGGTTGAGATGTACAAGCTGATTGAAAAACTCAATAAAGACGGTATGACAGTAATCATGATTTCACACGATGTTGATGAAGCAGTTAAGTATGCAAGTCATATTCTGACTCTCGGCAAGGATCACAGTCATTTCATGGCAGTGGAAGAATATCTTACGTACCATGGTGAACATTGCCACCATCATCACGGGGAGGAATAAAATGAGCCAGCTGATTTTTTATTTTAATTATCCTTTTGTACGTTATGCCTTGATAGTTGGTGTTCTTATTGCTCTCTGTTCTTCTCTTTTCGGGGTGACTCTTGTACTGAAACGGTTTTCATTTATTGGTGACGGACTGAGTCACGTTGCCTTTGGTGCAATGGCACTGGCTACTGTTTTAAAAATCTCAAACAGCACTCTGGTTGTAATGCCGGTAACTGTTCTTGCTGCTGTTCTACTTCTTAGAGGAAGCAGGAATGCCCGCATTCAGGGAGATGCGGCAATAGCAATGTTCAGCGTTGGTGCTCTAGCCCTGGGATATCTTATGCTCAATGTTTTTTCAACTTCTGCAAATATTGCAGGGGATGTATGTTCAACTCTTTTTGGTTCTACATCAATTCTGACATTAAAGAAATCTGAAGTGCTGGTCTGCATTGTAATGTCCATTCTGGTCATTCTGTTTTTTATTTTCTATTTCAACAGAATTTTTGCCATTACTTTTGATGAGACTTTTGCACGGGCAACAGGAACTCCTGCAGGTGCATATAATCTGGCTGTAGCTGTTGTAACTGCAATCATTATTGTTCTTGCCATGAATCTTGTTGGATCTCTTCTGATTTCGGCTCTGATTATTTTCCCTGCTTTAAGTGCTATGGCAGTATTTTCAAACTATAGAAGAGCTGTAGCTGCATCTGCGGTTATTTCTGTAGTCTGTTCGGTTTCAGGAATTCTGATTTCCATTATGGCTTCTACTCCTGTTGGGGCAACAATTGTTGCAGCAGATATTGCGGTTTTTGCAGTCTGTTCACTTGTAGGAAAATTCTTCATAAAATGATTCTCCGCCTCAATAAAATAGTATCAATTTCCACAGTTCTGATTTTCCTTTGTTCCTGCAGCAGAGCAAATAATCGTAAGGCTGAACAAAGTCTTCTTGTTCCGGAAACAAAAATTGAATACAGCGGAAGACCTGTGAAGGTAATAGAAGCGGAGCCTTCAGTAAAAACACCTGAAAAAAAACAGGTTTCTCCAGATCTCTCTGGGCCCGACATTGATCTTACGGTAATGTCGGCAACAATGATTTATTCCACGGTTTTTCAGTTCCTGATAGACTGGGAAAGCTATGAAGGAAAAATAATCAGAATACGGGGAATCTATACTCCTTTTTTCAGGCAGGAAACAAACCGGTTATATCACAATGTTGTAATTCAGGATGCAACCGCCTGCTGCAAGGAAGGTCTCGAGTTTGTGTGGGGAGACGGAACTCATCCGGGAAATGATTATCCTGATGAAGGCTCAGAAATAATTGTGCAAGGTGTATTTGAACAATATTATGAAGATGATAAAATGGAAGTGATGCAGATTCGTCTTAGAGATGCATCAATGGAAGTTGTTCAAGAATAATGGCAAATAGAAAATCACCGGCAAAGAAAACCACCGCAAAAAGAAAAACTGTCTCAAAGAAATCTCCTGTAAAAAAAGGAAAGGTTGCTGTATCTCCTGCAGGCGTAATTGTTCTCTGCGGTATTGTAATCGTGATCTGTCTTGGAATGCTTCTTGCCACAACAATTTCCGAAAAGCCTGTTTCTATTGAGGCTTCTCCAATTGCAGAACGTTTTTCAGGAAAACCTCAGGAATCAAAAGATCATGCGGCTTCTGCCAGACCGGAAAAGCAGGCTGAAAAAACGGTAGAGAAAACACAAGTTTCGAAAGCAGAAAAGAAATCTTCAGAGAAAAAAAAGACTTCTGAAACTCCGAAAAAAGAACCTGAAAAAACTACAGTCAATAATACAGAACCACAGAAACAGTCTGTGCCACAGAAGACCACAGAACCGAAGAAGCCTGCCGTTCAGGAAACAAAACCTGCAGTAAAAGAACCTGAAAAAACTGTTCAGAAGGAAACCGTAAAGGAACCTGAAAAACAGACTTTCAGTTTCCCTGCCGCCGTAAACGGCGCCCAGCTTGTTCTCCTCCTTGACGACGGAGGCCAGAATCTTTCGGATCTTCAGAAATTCCTGGAGCTTCAGATTCCTGTTACCGTAGCGGTTCTTCCAAAACTCCGCGATTCTGTTTCCAGTGCAAAGGCAGTGCGCGCTTCAAGTCATGCTGAACTGATGCTTCACCAGCCGATGCAGGCAATAAACCGGAACGTTAATCCGGGTCCCGGCGCAATCAAGCCTGAAATGTCTTCTTCTGAAATCAGAAGCCTCATGTTTGAAAACCTGCAGGAAATCGGACCGGTTGCCGGAATCAACAATCACGAAGGTTCCCTTATTACTGCCGACATCATGAAAATGGAAACAATAATCGATGTAGCCCACATGAACGGTCTTTACTTCCTTGATTCCCGTACAAATGTGGATACAAAGATTCCTTATGTAAGCCGCGAGCTTGGCTACGGCTGGTACGAAAGAAACGGGAACTTCCTGGACAACGAAAAGACCCGCGCCGAATTCCTGAAGGAACTGCGGAAGAATCTGGATATTGCCAACAAATCCGGATGCGTTATAATGATAGCCCACGTGTGGTCGGCCAATTATATGCCGGCCCTCATCCGCGAAGTTTACCCGGAACTGGTAGCCAAGGGCTACAGCTTTAAGACCGTAGGCAACTGCCGCGGCTTGAAACACTAATCTTTTTGTGTGAATAGAATTGATACAAAAAAGATTGAAGAAAAACTAAAAACGGGGCGCAGTGAGTTTTTTTGTGCGAATAGAATTGATACAAAAAAACTTGTAGGAAGCACAAAAAAAAGGGACGCAGTGAATCAGGACAGAGCGCATCCCGCAGTGAGCTTGCGAACGAGGACTTATGCGCGATTGTCATGATTCACGTTGCTGGGCCCCTTTTTTTCTGATTTAAACAAAGGTATATTTTGGAGCAAGATATATGAAAGTTTTAGGTATTGAATCCAGCTGTGACGAAACAGCGGCCGCCATTGTTGAAGACGGTAAAAAAATCATCAGCAATGTTGTTGCAACCCAGATTCCGTTCCACCAGATCTATAAGGGTGTTGTTCCGGAAATTGCAAGCCGTAAGCATGCGGAATGGATTCTTCCGGTGGTGAACCAGGCTCTGGCAGAAGCAAATATGGATCTTTCAGAAGTGGATGCAATCTGTGCAACAAACCGTCCGGGGCTTATGGGTTCCCTTCTTGTAGGACTCACTTTCGGTAAGACTCTGGCCTGGGCAACAGGAAAACCTTTTGTAGCCGTAAATCATATGCTCGGGCATCTGTATGCCGCACATCTTGAAAACGACATTCCGTATCCGTATCTGGGGCTTCTGGTTTCCGGCGGCCATTCAATTATCTGTAAGGTAAACAACTTTGACGACATAGAAGTTCTTGGAACTACAGTTGATGATTCCGTAGGAGAAGCTTTCGATAAGGTTTCCAAGTTCTATGGGCTGGGATATCCCGGGGGAGTGGTGATCGACAACCTGGCAAAGAAGGGTGACCCGAAAGCTGCCACATTTCCGATCCCGCGCCTTGATCCGAAAGAACACCGCTATGACGTTTCTTTTTCGGGACTCAAGACAGCAGTAATCCATCAGTGTGACATGTTCTGGAATGAAGGCTATGAGCATTCGGTGGAAAACATGTGTGCAGCTTTCCAGGAAACTGCAGTAAAGACTCTTACAAACAAACTGCTGAAGGCAGTAGAAGATACAGGACTTAAGACTGTAGTGGCCGGCGGCGGAGTTGCAGCAAACTCCCGTCTTCGTGCAATTCTTGCCGAACGGAAAGATCTGAACGTAATATTCCCGCCACTCAAGCTTTGCGGCGATAACGGAGCAATGATTGCCGGGGTAGGATACCACTTCCTGGCCCGCGGTGACCGTTCCGGCTGGGACACAACAGCCTGTGCCCGTATTCCTCAGTTCAAGCGCGGACTTGAACAGGTAAGACGCTAGAAATGAAAAAAGCTTCCCTTTCGGGAAGCTTTTCTGTTTTATTCAACGGGACCGGCGTTTATGCCTGGATTTCAATTATACGGCCGTTTGATCCTGAAGCAGAATAAACGGAAGCTGCATTCTTGTAAGGATTCTGGAAACTTTTGATACGTGTGCGCAGTTCAGTTATGTGACTGCGCAGAAGTTCACGGTTCTTTTCGTTCTGGGCAAGAACTTTTGTCTGCAGGTGTTCAAGATCGTTCTGGATTGCAGAAATATCTCTGTCGGCCTGTGAATCCGACTGAACAGCCTTGTACATGCGGCTTACAGGAACGATTACTTTCTGCAGGTTTTCAATGTTTTTTACAACCTGCTGTTCAAGTTCTGTATGAGCCAGAAGATCGTCTGTGTTTTCTGAAGTGATGGAACTCTGCTGTTTTTCAAGAACATTCAGATATTCCTGGAATTTTGCCTTCTGTTCTTCAAGAAGCTTTCTGAAATGTTTCAGAAGAGCAACTCTTTCATTCAGTTCTTCCTGTGTAAGTTCTGCCATTTTTGTTTCCTCCCGTTATGGAAACCGGAAATCCGGTAATGTTTCTGTGTTTTAGCCCTGGATATTCAGCACGCTTTCTGTCTGCATGGCGCCTGCGTTGGCAGTACTTGAAGAAATTGTGCGCCATGATTCTGTAAGGTCTTTAAGCATTCCAAGGATTGTTAGAATTCGGTTTTTGTCTTTGTTGATGTTTGCCTGAACAAGTTCTTCGTTGAAATACAGATAAAGAGACATAAGATTTTTGGCAATTTCGCCGCCTTTTTCCATATCCAGCGAAACTTCCAGTTCCGAAATGATTGCTTCTGCCTTCTGGATGGCATTGCCGAACTTTTCGATGTTGTTCGGAAGGATTCTTCCGTCAGCTTCGAAGTAGTTTACAGCCAGTGAGAGCTGCTTAACGGCACCTTCATACAGCAGCACAACAAGTTTTCCCTGACTGGCAGTGTTGATGTTTGTTTTCTGGTAGGCGTTGTATGCATTCTGGTACAATGTGTTCTCCTTGCAGGAAAAGCCGGAATTTTCCGTTTATAGTCCTGCTCTCTGATTTTCGGAAGAATAAGTGCTAACTTTATGTTTTTTTTCAGTTTTTCCTTTCTTCTTTATACTTTTCGCTTTTTTTTGTATTATATTTAATGGAGTTACTGAAATCCTTTTTGGTGATTACATTGCCGGCATTGTATTTTATGCCGTTTTACTGGAGATTTTATGGCCGATAACAAAGAGCAGAAACCTGAAGATCAGACTGAAGATAAAAAAAGACCGGATGAACAGGATCCGTACAGTTTCTTCAAGTTTGCCGGTCCTGAAGAGCCGAAGGACAATAAAGATCCTGATGGCAAGAAACCAAAGAAACGTTTTCCGTTTTTCGCAGTTCTCCTGATTGCTGTTGCCGCATTCCTTATTGCAGACGTGTTCATGCAGCCTAAGAGCGGTGAATCAATGCCTTATTCCGATTTCTGCAAACTCATTGAAGACGGAAAAATCGTTGAAGTAAAAGTCGGTGACAGCTACATCATCGGCTACGGAGCTCCTCTTGTATCTGAAACAGCTGATGCAAAACAGAAACTGTTCCAGCTGCCTCCTGCAAACAAGAACCGCAGCGAATACAGAACAAATGCAGTTCTCATGGAAAAACTTTTTGAACTCATGGATGCAAAAGGCGTTAAATACGAATTCATCGGAAAGCAGAATACATTGTGGATCCAGATTCTCATCAATCTGCTTCCATTCTTCCTGATTGTTCTTCTATATATGTTCATTTTCCGTAAGATGAACGGAAACAAGGAAGGGGGAATGGGACTCTTCGGTATGGGCGGAAGCCGTGCCAAGGCAATTGAAGAAGGAAAAGTTAAGACACGTTTTTCTGATGTAGCCGGTGTTGATGAAGCAAAAGAAGAACTGGTTGAAGTTGTAGACTTCCTTAAAGAACCAAAGAAATATACAGATATCGGTGGAAAGATTCCGAAAGGTGTTCTTCTGGTAGGACCTCCGGGAACAGGTAAAACTCTCCTGGCACGTGCAGTTGCAGGTGAAGCCGGAGTTCCGTTCTTCCGCATTTCCGGTTCAGACTTTGTAGAAATGTTCGTTGGTGTTGGTGCTTCCCGTGTACGTGACCTTTTCAAACAGGCACGCGAAAAAGCTCCATGTATCGTATTCATTGATGAAATTGATGCCCTTGGTAAAAACCGTATGAACGGTTACGGCGGCGGAAACGATGAACGCGAACAGACACTGAACCAGCTTCTGGTTGAGATGGACGGTTTTGATAACGAAAAGGGACTCATTATTCTGGCAGCAACAAACCGCGCCGATATTCTGGACCCGGCACTTCTCCGCCCTGGCCGTTTTGACCGCCACGTTCCTGTTGAAAAGCCGGACGTAAAAGGACGCGAAGAGATTCTCCGCATCCACGCAAAGAATGTAAAACTTGATAACGATGTAAACTTCGAATCTGTTGCCCACGGAACAACAGGCTTTGCCGGAGCAGATCTGGCAAACGTTGTAAACGAAGCAGCACTTCTGGCAGTCCGCAACGGTCACAAGAAAGTTACAATGAGTGATTTCAACGATGCTATCGACAAGGTAAGCATCGGTCTTAAAAAGAAGAGCCGCAAGGACAACGAAAAGGAAATGCGCCTTGTTTCTGTTCACGAAACAGGACACGCCCTGGTTGGTGCATTTACTCCGGACTATCCGCCGGTTAACAAAATCACTGTTGTACCAAGAAGCCACGGAGTTGGCGGATTTACACAGTACCGCGAGCAGGAAGAAAAGAATTTCCAGACTCGCGGTGACATGCTTAACGAAGTTGATACACTCCTTGGAGGACGTGCAGCCGAAGAAATCATTCTGGGCGACGTTTCAACAGGAGCTTCAAATGATATCGCCCGCGCTACTGATATCCTGAAACGTATGATTGTGGATTTCGGTATGAGCGACAAATTCAGAAACATGACTCTTGGAAAAGGTGTTCTTGCAGGTGCTTCGGGAGAACCAACACTGGTTCGCGAATTCTCTGAAGAAACACAGAAATTCATTGATGATGAAATCGCAAGAATCATGGACCAGCGTTACAATCATGTTCTTAAGATTATTAAGGAACACAAACAGCTGGTTGAATTCGTAGCTGCAAGACTTCTTGAAGTTGAAACTCTGGACGGACAGGAATTCTACGAAATTGTTAAGGCAGAAAAACACTGTCAGGAACTGGAACAGGATGCCATAAAGAAGGCAGAAAATGTTTCAGAAAAACAGTCTCCGGATGAACCAATGAAAAAGAAGGCTGCTGCTTCAAAGACTGAAGAAGGCGAACCAAAAAAAACACGCAAACCACGTACAAAGAAAACCGAATAGGTCAGGATAAAAATGAAAACTATTAGAAAAATTCTTATAGCAGGTATTCTTGCTTTTGCAGGAACATTTGCTTTTGCACAGATTACAACTGCCAGTGCTTACTTCAAGACAGTGTCAGACTACTATGCTTCACTTAAAACTTACGAAGCTGATTTTGAAATGTCTATGACCGGAAACGAAATGGCCGGACATCTTTCATTCAAGGCACCGGATCTTCTGCGCATGGATTTTTCAAATCCTGAAGAACAGGTAATCGTTTACAGTTCCGATCTGCTTACCATATATCTTCCGGGCAGCGCAGCGGTTCTCCAGCAGCAGGTTTCTTCTGAATCATCAGGTTCAAAACTGGCAACTCCTCAGGGGCTTAATCTGATGAACAGATACTACACAGTTGCATACGAAGTAGGACAGGAGCCTGAAGCTCTGGATGCTGAATCTTCAGAACAGGTTGTAAAACTGATGCTCTATAAAAAGAGCACAGCAGAAGCATTCAAGTACATCAGAATTGCAGTTTCTGCGGAAACAAAACTTATCAGAAGAATCGAAGCCAGTACAAACAGTGGCGATGATCTTGTTCTGAACTTTTATGATTACAAATTGAACACTGATATTTCAGACCAGCGTTTTATTTATGATGCACCGTCATCAGCAAATAACTATAACAACTTCTTGTTTGCGGAATAGTATATGGACAGTTACGGCGAATTATTGAAAGAGGCCCGCGAAGCCAAAAATCTTACACACGATTCAATTTCACGGGAAATTTCCATTGATAAGAAATACCTGGTAGGTCTTGAAGAAGAAGATTCCGGAGTATTTCCCGGGGAACCTTATCTTGTAGGGTTCCTTAAGAACTATGCAGAATACCTGAATCTGGATTCTCAGCTTCTTCTGAAACTGTACCATAACAAAAAGATTCAGGAATCTCCGGTTCCTGAAGGGCTCATTGAAAAACCTCGTTCACAGAAAATAATTCCCATTGTAATTGGAATAGTAAGCGTACTGGTTGTTGCATTGATTGTTGTCATTCTGGTTCTTCTGTTCCACAAAAAACCGGAAGAAGAAACAGGCGTACTTGTTTCTGACAAAATGAAGACCCGTACTTACGAGCTTTCAAACAACAGATTCCAGAACCGCCTTTATAAAGGTGACCAGCTCTTCATTACATCAGATTCAGGACAGATTGTTCTTACTGTAAAAGATACACTCAAGTCTTTCGGGCTTGAAACTCCGGCAGGTCTGTTCTATACAGATCTTTCTGAAGAAAACGAATACGACATTAACGGGGACGGAACTCCGGACCTTATCGTTTATATTTCTGACATTTCTTCTACAGATGAAAGCCGCGGTGCTGAAGTAAGTCTCCTTCTGCGTCATGGTGTTTCAATCGAATCAAACGCAACCATTACCGATGCAATTCCGTTTGCTGACGAAATTCAGAGTAAACATCCTCAGGTGGTTATTCTTGAAGACAACCGCGCTTATCCGTTCAGCCTTAACGCCACTTTCCGTGCTTCATGTGTATTCCGCGATAAGATTGACTTCAGCTCAAGCGTTGAAACTTATTTCTCAAGCGGTGAAGTATTTACAGCTACAGCCCAGAACGGTATCCGTGTATGGATGAGTAACAGTAATGCAGTTAAGTTCTCTGTTGTGGCTGATTCACGTACCTATGACCTTGAAATCGGAAAAGCAGGCCAGGTACTTGTAGAAGATATTAAGTGGATTAAAGATACAGACGGCCGTTACAAGCTGGTTGTAATCGAACTGGACTAAAACTCTTATGGTAAAATTCTTTATTGACCAGCACGGTTGTGCAAAGAACCGTGTAGACGGTGAAATTCTGGCTACATATCTTGGCCAGAATAATTATGTTCTTACAATGGATCCGGAAGAAGCGGATCTTATTATTATCAATTCCTGCGGGTTCATTAAAAGCGCAAAAGAAGAATCTCTCGATGCTGTGATGCAGACAAAAGCTGCCTATCCTGACAAGAAGGTGATTCTTGCAGGCTGTCTTGCAGAACGTTATGCAGAACAGTTTTCAGAATCACTTCCGGAAGCTGACGGTATTGTTGGGAACGGAGACCTTTCGAAGATCGTTTCTGTTGCAGACGATGTAATGAAGAATGCACGCCCTGTAGTAAAGACTCCGCAGAAAGGAGTTTCCGGCTGCATGAGAGATATTCAGCTGGGCTTTAAAGGAAGTGCCTTCGTAAAGATTACGGAAGGCTGTTCCAACCATTGTTCGTTCTGTGCAATTCCATTGATCCGCGGTGAATTAAGAAGCCGCCCGGCAGATTCGATTCTTGAAGAAATCCGCGAACTGGTTTCAAAAGGAACTTACGAAATCAACCTTATCGGGCAGGACCTGGCTGCCTATGGTACAGGCATTGAAGACTGTGAAATCCGTAAAGCACTTGCTGAACTTTCAGGAACTGAAATAACTGAAAAGGCAAATGATTTCTTCCCGGCTTCGGGCATTACTCCGCTGGCAGCTCTTCTTAAAATGATTTCGAAAATCCAGGGGGGCTTTGTTGTACGCCTTCTTTACATTCATCCGGATCACTTCAATAAGGATGTGCTTGAAGTGATGAAGACCGATAACCGTTTCCTTCACTATTTTGATATTCCGTTCCAGAGCGGAAGCGGAGACATTATCCGCCTCATGAACCGTAAGGGGAATGCAGAAAACTATTCAGAAATGATTTCTGAAATAAGAAAAGAACTTCCTGATATGGTTCTTCGTACAACCTTTATGACAGGTTTCCCTGGAGAAAAAACAAAGCATTTCAAGGAAACAGAAAATTTCCTTGAAACAATCAGACCGGACTGGTCGGGATGTTTTGATTACAGCCTTGAAGATGATACACCGGCTTATAATTTCCGCGGAAAGGTTTCTTCACGCAAAGCAAAAAAGCGTGCTTCAGTTCTTGAAGAAATCCAGTCGGAAATAACTTCAGAAAAACTTGAAGCCTATAAGGGAAAAACATTTGACGTCCTTATTGAAGAAATAATTCCTAACGAAGAAGAATGTCTTGCAATCGGGCGTGCCTGGTTCCAGGCTCCTGAAGTAGACGGCGCTGTTGTTGTGCGCTACGAAGAAGAAGAAAAAGACCGCATCTTTGAAGGTGCTGTAGTTCCTGTAAAGATTTTATCCGTTACCGGAGTAGACCTGGACGGAAGGCTGGTTTAGCACTTGGAAGAATTCCTGAATATGCTGAACCCGGAACAGCGCCAGGCTGTAGAGCATGAAGGCGGAAACCTTCTGATTCTTGCCGGAGCCGGTTCGGGAAAGACACGTGTAATCACCACTAAAATCGCATATCTCATCAATCAGAAGAATGTTGACCCGTATCATATTCTTGCTGTTACTTTCACAAAGAAAGCCGCAAACGAAATGCGGGAACGTGCTGTGCTTATGGAGCCTGAAGCTGCAAAAGCCCAGATAAAAACATTCCACTCATTCGGTGCCTGGTTCCTTCGCCGCTATTACGATGCTGCAGGCCTTGAAAAGAATTTTACAGTCTATGATGACGATGACTCTCTGGCCCTTCTGAAGAAAGCCTGTCCTGAACTTTCCGCAAAAGACGCAAAGAAGGCAGCTCACGACATAGCCCTGGCAAAGGACTATTTCCTTTCTCCTGATGACGATCTTTCTGCCGTTGGAAGCGATTTTGACCTGGAACCGATTTACAGGGCTTACGAAAACCGCCTCCATGCTACGGGGAACGCAGACTTCGGTGACCTTATCATGCTGCCTGTTAAAGTAATGCAGGCAAACGAAGCAATCAGAAATTACATACATAACCGTTTCCAGGTAATCATGGTAGATGAGTATCAGGACTCGAATATTGCCCAGTTCAAACTTCTTCAGTATCTTTCCGGAGTTGAAGAAGGCTGCAGTACATACACCTGCGTTGTTGGTGATGATGACCAGAGTATCTACGCATTCCGCGGAGCTGAAGTACAGAATATCCTTAATTTTCCGACCCAGTTCCCGAATACGGAAATTGTGCGTCTTGAAACGAATTACCGCTCTACTTCCAGCATTCTGAATGCGGCAAGTCTTGTTGTAGAAAACAACTCAAGCCGCCTTGGAAAAACTCTTGTTGCCGCCCGTGGTGACGGAAAGAATCCTGTTCTTGCATTCCTTCCAACACAGGATACAGAATCAGAATTCGTTGCCGACCTGATTACAAAATCGGTTTCCCTGGGACAGTCAAAATATTCTGACTGGGCTGTAACTTACCGTATGAATGCCCAGAGTAACGGCTTTGAAAGCGTATTCCTGAAGCGGAAGATTCCCTACAAGGTTATCGGTTCTTTGAAATTCTACCAGCGTCAGGAAATCAAGGATGCTGTTGCATACATTTCTGTTGTTGCAAACCCTAAAGATGAAATCTCTTTCCGCCGTGTAATAAATTTCCCGGTTCGCGGAATCGGTGAAAAGACTCAGGACAAGATTGTGGATTTTGCCCGTGACTGCGATTCTGAATACCGCATGACTCTTCTTATGGCCTGCGAACATCTTGGCCCTGAGCTCAGCAAGAAGGCAAGAGAAGGCTGCGAAAAATTCGTACAGGTTATCCACTCAATGGAGCAGTGCCTGACTTCCGGCGAAAATCTTTCTGAGTTCATGAAAAGGGTAGTGGAATATTCAGGACTTGAAGAATTCTATAAGGCTGAAGAAGACGGCACTCAGAGACTTGCAAACTTACAGGAACTTGTGAATACTGCGTCTCTTTATGAGAATTCCTTTGAAGGACTTAATGCTTTCCTTGATGCAATCAACCTGGACCGCAGCCTTGAAGAACAGGAAGACGGCGGTACAAGCTTTGTTACACTGATTACTCTTCACAATACAAAAGGACTTGAATTCCCGTGCGTAGTAATGTCGGGGCTTGAGGAAGGTGTGTTCCCGCGGCAGGAAAAAATGGGCGCTGAACTGGAAGAAGAACGCCGTCTGTGTTATGTAGGAATTACCCGTGCAATGAATGAGCTCTACATAACAAGCTGCGGTCAGCGCCGTATGTATGGCCGCACGGAATTCATGCGTCCTTCACCTTTCCTTTACGAATGCCGTCCGGCTCTTAAGGTTATCGGAAATGCGCCCTACGCCTTCCGTGAAATTGAAACGGGGCACGTAAAAGGACTGCATACGGCCTCGGTTTCTGATGACGGTGCCCGGTGGGGCGACAAGGCCGAAATTGCGGCCACCTGGAAAAAGGGCACAAAAATCTATAACGATGATTTCGGTTACGGGGTGATTGCGGAATGCCGTCTGAACGAAGGCGAATACGTAATAAAAATCCAGTACGAAACAGGTGCATTCAAGACCTATCTTCCAGAATATCAGGCATCAAAGCTTACAATCATCAAAGACTAGTTCCGAAAACGTTGTAATTCTTTTTTTTACTTTTGAAAGATATTGCCTTATAATTAAAGGGATTACTCAAATAAGGATTTTTTATGGCCGGAAAACGGTTGCGGTTTGCCCTGATAATTGACTATCTGGTGTCTGACTATTCAGAAACCATTGCCCAGGGTGTAACCGACTTCTGCGACGAAAATAATGTTGAACTCTACACGATCCCGATAGGGATTTTCCATTCTCCACGGCAGACTTTCATATATCAGAATCTTTCAGTTGCTTCTCACATCAAAAAGAACAATTTCGACGGGGTAATCATGGCCTGCGGGTCTCAGATTGTAAACTCATCTGCCGAATACATTGAAAACTTCATCAATTCCATGAAACCTCTTCCTGTTGTTACAGTTTCTCACGTGGTACAAGGGTGCCCGTCTCTGATTGTGAATGCTACCGCCGGTTTCAGTGCCCTGGTAAATCATCTGATTCAGACTCACGGCTGCCGGAAGTTTGCACTTATGGGAGTAAAGGGACAATCCAGTGAAGGACTTGAACGAACGGCCGCCTTTAAGAATACGCTTCTAAAGAACGGAATTTCTCTGGATACTGTAACTTTCTGGGAAGCAAACTACGAATATAATTCAGCATCCCGAATTCTTGATGAATATATTGCAAAGGGCGGCAAGTTCAATTTTGATGCCATTGTCTGCCTTAATGATGAAATGGCTTTTGCATGTATTGATACAGTCAAGAGAATGGGTAAGCGTGTTCCTGATGATATCAAGATAACCGGTTTTGATGATATTCCTCGCGCCCGTTTTACAAATCCGGGGCTTTCAACCGTTACACAGCAGCTTTACCCTCAGGGCTACAAAGCTGCAAAAGTCCTTCTGCAGAAAATCCGCGGCGAAGAAGTTCCTGAAGTCATGGAGTTTTCGTCAAAAGCCCTTGTGCGCTGTTCCTGCGGCTGTACCGAAGAAACCGGAAGCCTTATAAAGGGCCGCAACATTCATTTTGATTCAATTAAATCAATCAAGAATAATTATGAACTCGCTTCGGAATGGTATGTAAAACGTTTCCATATTCTTCAGGCAACAGCATTCTATACAAATGCAAATCTTGCACAGACTCTTCAGGAACTGAAGATCGGTCTGAATACAGCCATAAAAAAGTTCGAAATCAAAGCCTGCGCAATCGTGCTTTATAACAATCCGGTAGTTGTAGAAGAACCCTTTGATCATTTTTCTTTCCCAAAGGATGCATACGTCTTTTCAGCCTTCGATATGAAAAGAAACTACGATAACGGAAACGAAGATATTGATGCAGTTTTTGACCCGAATAAGGAACTGCTTCCAGAAGGTATCATTGAATATGAAAAGGGCGGATTTATTATTTATCCGATTTATCATTATTCAAAACAGTTCGGTTATATCGTTTACAGCCGTGGTTCCTTTGATATCAGTGCTTATGATCTTTTCGGCCGTACGGTGGCCACACTTGTAGATTCTGCCACAACTTTCACACAGCGCAAAAACGAAACAGACCGTTATGCCGATCAGTCAAGACTTATGGATGTAATGGCAAATACAGACGAACTGACCGGCCTCAGAAACCGCCGCGGATTTCTGAAACTGGCAGAACAGTCTATGGCTCTGAACGAATCCATGCAGCAGTCCGGCCTGGTGCTCTTCTGCGATATGGACGGGCTTAAAAAAATCAATGATACCTATGGCCACGAATCTGGTGACATTGCCATTAAGGCTGAGGCAGATATTCTTAAGAAATGTTTCCGCTCATCAGATATTATCGGAAGAATCGGTGGTGATGAATTTGCGGTAATCTGCAGCGGAATGTCTGAAAAGGATCTGCAGAAAATCAGAAAGAATATTGATAAAGCCTGTGATGACTGGAGAAAGCGGACAAAGTCAAAGTTCAAGCTTTCTGTAAGTATCGGCTGCGAAGCATTTCCTTCAAAAGATGCCGGCTACAAAACCCGTGTTCTTCTTTCAGAAGCAGATGCTGCTCTTTATATAGAAAAACAGGAAAAGCGTAAAAAGACTTCCGCTGTAAAAAAACTGATTTAGTCCAGGAACATTGAATCGCGGATTTTCTGGAACATTTCCAGCATGCGGTTTGCTGCTTTGATTCCAAGAATTGCAGGGTCAAAGCGTTTGTCCAGAACAAGAACTTCTTCCCATATTTCAATTGCCTTCTCATATTCTGCCTGGGAAAAATAGTAAACGCCCTGGTTGTAGAGTTCGTCTATACGCTTCATTTTCTCGGCCCGTCCAGAGTCTCCAAGAATCATTTTTGCCGAAAGACTGAAACGGTTTACCGGAGCCAGAGAAGAAGTCAGGTCCAGAGTGTAGGCTGCGTTTACGCGGATGCCGGCCACTTCAAATTCTGCACCAAGACTGAATTTCGGGTTTGCTCCCTTGAACTGGAATCCGCCCATAACTGAAATGAATTCCGCAATTTTAACTTGAACACCGCTGCCTATGCTGAACATCTGGTAGTCGGTGAAATGCTGGAGGTTGAATGGCTGACTGAAATCAGCAGAGATTGTTACGGGCTTGATGAAGTTGTATGAAATGCCGGCGGTTACACTTGTTGGAAGAGGATCGTCCAGCTGAACTTCTTTCCCGAAACCTGTAATTCCGGCCCCCAGGTTCTGAACGGCAATTCCGATTCTTACGTTCGGGTCCCGGGATGCATAGAATTTTGCAAGGTTGAACCGCAGGAGGAGTCCAAAGTCTGCCATGAAGGCAATTCCGGCCTGAGCTGCACCGGAACCTGAAATAATGTCTCCGGAGTCATCATCTGCATAGTCAGGAACACCTCGGTATGAAAACTTAAGGGAACTTCCGATTCCGATTCCCTTGAAATTATAACCGGAAAGGAAATTGTATGAAGCGTTCAGAGCGGCAGTGGTTTCTGTGTAATAACCTGAAGAGGCTCTGGAACCGAAAAGGTTGTATTCCGTGAAAGGCACGTAGAATGTGGAAAGGGTTGCTCCGAATCCAAGGTCACCTTTTCTTGCAGCAAAAGCCAGTGTTTCAATATTTGAATCTGCAATCCACGAGTTGTGGAAAAAGGAAATCTGGGATGTCTGGAGGACACTTGAAGCTGCGGGATTGTAGAAAAGACAGCTTACATCATCTGCAAGACCTGTATAGGCGCAGCCCATGCTTTCTGCACGTCCGCCGGCCGGGATACAGAGAGAACGGAAAGACGTTGAGCCTTCATTTTCGTCAACGAAAGGAGAGAAAATATCTGTTAATGTTGATGTGAAGTCTGTCAGTTCCAGTGCATATTGAGGGATGCAGAACAGGAGAAGGACAGATACAGCCACGGCCAGTCGTCTCATCTTCTTTATTTTCGGTTATTTTTCTCCTATAATGAATAGTAATAATTTTCCGAAAATAATGATAGGGGAATTATTTCCCTATGGCTTATGAAAGGAAACCGCCGTTTTTCAGCAGTACTAATTTTCTCTTTATGCGTTTTTACCGGAATTTATGCAAAAAATCCGAAAAAAAGCGGAATTCAGGAAGATGATGTACTTTCTCTGCAGGAAATTGACAGGCTCATTGCTGATACAAACTACGACAAAGCCCTTGAAGAACTGAACCGCTATATCGAAAAAAATCCCGAAAACTTTGACAATGCCCAGACCCGTGTTGCCAAGATCATGAATGCCCGAAACCGCTATTCACGTCTTGCCGAAGAGCTCATCACGCTGATTATTGAAGAACCGGACAATGCCGAACAGATATACAAGATTACATCGGAACTGGAGCAGCTGGAAAAATACCCTTCAGACAAACAGCTGGCCTTTATCCGCGAAACCCGAATTGCGGCAGAATTCAACTACTTCCGTAAGGAATTTGACCGTGTTCAGAGAGAAACTCTTGAACTTACAGAAAAAGACAACTATATTGCCGCAGTAAACAAAGCCCGGGAAGGCTTTCCTCTGTACAGGGACCGTTTTTATGAAGAATGGAATCAGAGCGAGGTGGTACAGCCTGTAAACGGTGCCCTTGCAAAAATTGAAGCAAACCTTGTTTTTTATGCAGATATCCAGAAAAGACTCACAGATTCGGTTTCCGAATTTGTTAAGGCTGTTGGAACTGAAAAGACCGACGATATCAACAAGACCTGGACTGCAGTAAATGCAAACTTCAGGGAATTCGCATCAATCAGAAATGCAATTTATGAATCGGGAGAAACCTTCAGGGAAACTTTCGAACTTATGAAGACTATGTCGGATACAGAACTGACTGATGCTTCCTTCCTTCCGTTCGTTTCCCGTTTTACCCTGGGGCAGGCAGATAACCCTGAATCGGGAATTACAGGAGCCATGGACCGGCAGTGGAATAAACTCTGTACGGCCATGAAGGATTCAGTCTGGGAGAAGGTTTCAAAATACTATTCCGACTTTGAAAAATCTGTTCCTGAAAAAATAATGGAAAGCAGTTCCTCTGTTCTGAATGCTTCGGCAGTTCCGCTTATCCGCCAGTTCTCCACTCTGGCCCGTACAGTGAACGGACTTTATGATACTCTTACTCCTTCGCTGAATGAAACTGAAAAGCTGGAATACGATGAAAAGGCCGCTTTCGCACTGGAACTTCCGGTTCATGTAAATGGACTCTACAGTGCAAAGCTTGTTCTTCAGGAAAAAGACAGGGCTCTCCGCCAGATTTCCGTTCCCGAAGATCCTTCTGATGCAGAAATGAACCGGAGTGATTTTTCTTCACGGCTCCTGACACTTACAGAAGAATTCCAGAAGGGAGAAGCCGCATTTACAAAAACAACTCTTCTTGAAAATGAATGGACAGTTCCATACAGAGACCTGATTCTTTCGCAAAAAACTTCTGTTCTTCAGGCAAGGTTCAATACATTCAGCGGAGAACTTGCTGCTTTCAGAAAGGAATCCCTTTCATGGGGCTGGGAAACTTTATGCCGTTACCTTAAGGAAAGCGACGGCGGTTACGTACGTGAGAGCCGCGAAACTTTAAGACAGGCAGAAACTCTTTCGGAAGGAATACTGAACGAAGAGACTTACTATACGGAAAAATATCCTGACCGCGCGCTGGAAACTTCGGTTGCGGTACAGGCTGCAATAGACTCGCAGATTGCGGTAATCAACCGCCACATGAATCTGGTGCCTTCGGTGGGAGACCAGGAGCAGGGCCGTGACCTTCAGCGGGAACTGGATTTTGACAGGAATGAACTGCTTTCTCTGAAGACTTCCTTTGCAGATCTGGCATCTCTTTCAAGAAGCCGCCTCCAGATGGCAGAAAAATCACGCAACGAAGCGGAACTTCGTTTCAATCAGGCAGAGATTGCACTCCAGACCGACAACTTTGAAACTGCCCGAAAGAGACTTCAGGATTCCCGCACAAAATACAACGAATCGCTCGATACTGCGTTTTCACTCCAGCTTCAGGCTTTGAGCGACAGCCGCCTTCAGGCACTGGGTGAAAGAATCAACCAGAAGGAAAATGAACTTGTTGTTCGCGAAGTGCGCCAGCTTAAGACACTTGCAAAGAACGAATACTATGCCGGAAATTTTGAAGCTTCCGAAAAGCTTCTGAATCAGGCAAAGACCCGCTGGGCGGTTACAAACGTAGACGAAGACCTGGAAATTTCAAATCTTATGGCTGTTGTTAATACAGCCCTTTCCATGAAGACCGGTCGTACAATTCCGCCGTCAGCTCCTCTGTTCCCGGAAATGTCTCAGCTTCTGAGTATTGCTTCTCAGTATTATGAACAGGGGGCAGATCTGATTTCCCGTAACAACCGTGAAGAAGGGGAGCAGTATCTTATGAGTGCTCTTCAGAAACTTCAGGAACTGCAGCTGGTTTATCCATTGAATCAGGATGCTGCCCTTATGACACTCCGCATCCAGAAAATTCTGAATCCTACAGAATACGAACAGATGTTCGAACGAAAGATTGCCGAAGCCAGAATCAACTACAGAAACAAGGCAAAGCAGCAGGAAGCTTATACAGACCTTCTGAATCTTTATGAAATCAATCCATCTTATCCGGGGCTGAAAAACCTGATCTATAACGTTGAGCTGGAAATCGGAATCAGAAAAAAGCCTGTTGATAATTCAGCCCAGAACAAGGCGGTGGCGCTCACAAAGGAAGCCCGTACTCTGTTTAACCGGGCGGGCACCGATGAAGCAAAGCTTCGCGATGCACTTGCAAAGATTGATGAAGCAATCGCTTTGAATCCGGACAGCACGGATGCAATAAACCTTAAAGACTCAATTCAGACCAAGATTGGTGGTAACAGTGCGGTGGTTCTTACTTCCGAAGATGAAAGCCGTTACCAGAAAGCAATTCTTGAAATGCAGAGAAATAACGTAATTACTGCCAATGCAATTGTTGAACAGCTTTTGCAGAAACAGTCCAACAGAAAATCACAGAAGATTCTGGAACTCCAGAAGAAGATAAAGGCGCTCCTGTAGTATGAAAAGATTTTTTGCCTTTATTGCCCTGTTATTTATAAGTTTCTCTGTTTTTGCTCTGGAAGATTATTACTGGGAAAATCCTCAGGTTCTGTCTGATAATGATTCCCGCTTTCCTAAGTCAGTAACAAACGGAACAGATTCCTGTGTTGTATGGCAGGAAGTAGACGCAAAGAGCCACAGAATATGGCTTTCGATGGCTTACTATTCTGATATTGATGAGCCTGTAATCCAGAAACGCTTCGCCGGTCCTGTAAAATATTCGGGAGAAGTTCCGGATCTTTTCTCTGCCGCTATGAAAAGTGACGGTTCAGTTTATGTTGCTCTTCTTTCAGATGTAAATGATATTACGGTTTACACCACAAGCAGCAGGGGAAACTACATACAGAATCATAAGCTGCCTCGCCAGAGTAAGCCTCTGGTTGCCCCACGTCTATACGTAACTTCAGATAACTCATTACGACTTTTTGCCTCTCTTGGCGAAAACGAATCCTTTACAATTGTAACGGCCGTTTCTCAGAACGGAATCAGCTGGAGCGACTTTGAAGTTTTTGAACCGGTAAGAAAGCTTACGAATCCGTTCGTTCCGGCTCTTGTAAAATACCAGGGCGGCGATATGGTTGTGTTCCAGGCTCAGTATTTCGCAGGTTCCAGAATTTCGTACCAGCTCTATGTAACTTATTCTTCCGACGGCGGAAAAACCTGGAAGGAGCCGGTTCTCTTTACAGACCAGTCTACACTGTCTGCAAATGATACCCGTGTTTTCAGTAACTACCAGAACCAGCAGCCATTCCTTCTGAACTATAACGGGGAAGTGTATCTTTCCTGGGAGCGGACATATTATCTTTCAGAAAACGCAAATCTCTGGGTAGGAAAACTTACTCCGGAAGGGCTTGTGCGCGGAAGTACAGAACAGATTACCACTTTGGGAAATGCATCACGTTCGGTACTGTTCTCTGCGGAAAACCAGCTTTCTGTAGTCTGGTTCGATAACCGGAGCGGAAACGAACGTGTATATTTTGCCCGGAAGAACGGTGCCTACTGGGATGAACAGAATCTTTCGACCAACAGAAACCGGAATATGTTCGTATTCCCGGTAATTACAAACAGAGGCCGTAAGCTTTCATTTGTCTGGGAACAGAACACAGGAAAGAAATTTACGGTAACTATGCTCAAGCCGGATACCACAGTTCAGGTTCCAGCTCTTCAGCCTCTTTCTTTCCGTGAAGGCCATCATTCCACAAATACGGATGTAAGAATCAAAGTAAATTTTCCGGAAGATTCTTCGGGAATTTCAGGATTCTCTTACGTCTGGTCAAAGAATCCTGATGCAGAACCGGAACGGGAAATCACAACTCTTCCTTCGGGAAACAGCCTCAGACTTAAAGCCGACTCCGACGGTGACTGGTTCCTTAATGTCCGCGTATTTGATTATGCGGGAAACATGTCTGAAAAGACTTCGCTTAAATACAACCTTGATATAACTCCGCCTTCTAAACCGCGGATTCTTTTTGCACATGAAGATTCTCTTGGATTCCCGAAAACAAACAGCGTTTCAGTAGATTTAGAATGCGACAATACCGACGGAGACCTTGACGGTTACAGTTATGCTTTTGAATACATCGGGCCTCTTCCAAAGAACCTGAGACATACACCGCGCCACCCGATCCAGCTTTCAGAGGACGAAGTAAGTGCGGCCCTTAAAGAACTGGAAGAAAAATATGAAGCAATACGGGAAAGAGGTGCAAAAACTCCTGGCCGCGTAATGACACAGAAATCTTCCGTTAATTTTTCTTCCCGTGGAAACGGCGTTTACCTTCTTTCGGTTACCGCAATCGATGAAGTAGGAAACATTTCGGAAAAGGAAAGCAGACTTTTCTTCCTGAACAAGTTCATCCCGTATACATATATCCTTTCTGCAAAGACTGCAGTGAACGAGCTTGGAGAAATCTCTCTGGACCTTACAGGTGGCGGCTTCACCTACGACGGATACGTTAATTCAATCATCATCGATCTGGACGGCGTCGAACCATACGATATGGTTCTTTCAAGAACAGAAGGCCACTACCAGATTGTTTCCGACAACCGCATTAAAGATATCAGACTCGGAAACGACCTTGATGAAGGTATGTACCGTATCGGACTTGTTCATGCAGACCGCGGTCTTTACATGACAAAGAATATCCTGAAGATTGAACAGAACGGTACCGTAAAAATTGAACCTGAAATCAGATTTGTTCCGGACTGGAAGGAATACAAAAGTCCGTACCGTTTCTCTTTATATATAAATTATCTTCTTCTTGCAGGCGTTGTTCTGCTGAGTATAGCAATATTGATTTTCGCCTTTCATGGTTTTGTGTCTACTGCACGTGAAACAGTTTTGGTAAGAAAGGAAGTGCAGGCACTTATAACAGGAGGACTTATGCCTACAGAAAAAAGAATCAGATCAGAGACTCTTAAAAGGAAAGGAATAAGCCTTAAGGTTAAGATGGTTATATTTACTTCCGTTCTGGTTATAGCCATTGTTAATCTTGTGTCTGTGCCGCTTGGCGTAATCATGACAAACCTGCAGGAACGCACATTAAGCCGCGGACTTCAGCAGCGGGTAGAGGTTCTTCTTGAAAGTCTTTCTTCCGGTGCAAAAGCTTACATGCCTGCAAACAATATTCTGGAACTTAGTTATCTTCCGCTCCAGGCTGAATCAATGACCGAAGCAAAATATGCCACAATCATCGGGGAGTCGGAAAATTCAAATCTTGCCGGACTGAATTTCGTATGGGCAACAAATGATCCTGCAATCGGCGAAAAGATTGATTCAGATAATCTTTCATTCGGTGTGTCACGCCACATAGAAGAAATTACAGAAAAGATTACCAGTGAATGTGCGGCACTCAATGACAAGGCCGTAGAAGCCGTTGGAAATATTGCTTCAACTATTTCTGAGCTGAACGCAGAAGGCGTTACGCTGGCCCTTAAGACTGATGAACTCAGTGTTTCCCGTCTTGAAGAAATTGCAGTGGTAACTACCGAGCTCAGCGGAAAGCTGACTTCTCTTTTGAGCGACATCTCAAAGTCGGGCGTTTCATCGTACCCGAAATTCGATGCCAATATGCTGGACCGTGAAAATACAGACTACCTGTTCTACAAGCCGGTTCTGTTCCGCCAGGGAACAAGCCAGAATTATGTTCACGGTGTAATCCTTGTAGAAATTTCTACACAGAACCTTGTAGATGAAGCAGAGCGTTCCCGCAATACAGTTGTGATTATTTCGGCAGCTGTTGCTCTTCTTGCAGTTCTTATTGGTGCCGTTCTTTCATTCATTCTGGCTTCAATCATCATTAAGCCTATCAAGAAACTTGCAGCTTATGTTCGTGTAATCGGGGAAACAAAGGATAAAGCAAAACTTAAGGGAAAAGACTTTAAAGTAACAACGAAAGACGAAATCGGACAGCTTGGTGAAGTTATCAATACTATGACCAGCCAGCTGGCAAAGGCCGCAGAAGACGAAAAACTCAGCCTGGACGGTAAGGCCGTTCAGCAGGCATTCCTTCCTCTTCTTGCGGGCAAGCAGAGACCTCAGACTGTTGCAGAACTTAAAGATACAAACCTGGAATGCTTCGGTTACTACGAAGGAGCTTCCGGCGTATCGGGTGACTACTTTGACTACAGAAAGGTTGATGACCGCTGGTTTGCAATCATCAAGTGTGACGCTTCCGGGCACGGAGTTCCGGCCGCCCTTATTATGACTGTTGTTGCCACACACTTCCGCGAGTACTTCAACAACTGGAGCTATGCAAAAGAAGGTGTAAAACTCAACGTGCTTGTTACAAAGATCAACGATGCACTTGAATCTCTGGGACTTAAGGGAAAATTCGCCGCCATGATCATCTGTCTGTTTGATACAAAAACAGGAGACGTTTTCATGTGTAATGCCGGTGACAATATCGTTCACATCTATGACAGTGCAGAAAAGAAGCAGAAAGTCATCACTCTTTCTGAAACTCCTGCTGCCGGACCTCTTCCTTCTTTCATGGTTGATATGAAAGGCGGCTTCAAAGTAGAAAAGACAAACCTTAAAAAAGGTGATGTTCTGTTCCTCTATACTGACGGTATTGAAGAATCTACACGCCTTTGCCGCCGTTCCGATTTCAGCGTAATTGTTGATGACCTGACTGACCAGAACGGAAACCAGACACAGGAAGAACGTAAGGAACTCATGGAACCGGAACGAGTGCAAGGCGTTATTGAAGCGGTTTTCGCAAAGCAGAAGTTTGTTCTTACAAAAGAAGATAACCCTGTATTTGGCGAAAAGCTGGAATTCGATTTTACCGGCTGCGAAGGAAATATTTCTGAAGCCATCCTGGCACTGGCATCGGTGGAAAAAGTATTCCGTCTTTACAAGGCTCCGTCTGCTACGGCAAACGATACTGTTACCGTGGATAAGCGGATCGATGCCTTCCTGAAAGATCATTTCAATCTTTACAGTCACTACTGCGCTAACCGCATAGACATTGAAGAAGGAAACTATCTGGAATACACAAATGTTTCTGAAGACGAACAGCTTGATGACCTTACACTGCTGGCCGTAAAACGAATATAATTCCACAATCTTCTTATTTTCTTTATACTATCTCATTATGTCCGGCTTTTATGATTTTTATGACGTGGCTGTTGTAGGTGGCGGTCACGCAGGAATTGAAGCAGCCCTTGCTTCTGCCCGTATGGGTAACAAAACTGTTCTTATTACACAGACTCCAGATGCCATTGGCCGCATGAGCTGTAACCCGTCTATTGGTGGTATTGCTAAAGGTAATATCGTACGCGAAATTGACGCTCTCGGCGGAGAAATGGCAAAAATCATTGACCGTTCCATGATTCAGTTCCGCCTTTTAAACAGAAGCCGCGGTCCTGCTGTACAGGCACCACGAAGCCAGGCAGATAAAATCACCTATTCCATGATTGCCCGAAAAACCTGCGAAACAACAGAAAATCTGTTTACACTTATGGATACAGTTACAGATATCCTTACAACTGAAAGTGAAACTCCTCTTCCGCCGGGCTCTGATTCAGCAGCAGAAAAGGGAACAATCCCTGGGGAAAGCCGCAATGCCGGTGTGACCAGAGCCGCAAAAAGCGGAATGCGCCAGAAAGTAATCGGGATTGTGACTGAACGCGGCCGTGTAATTCCGGTACGTTCCATCGTCCTTACAACCGGCACCTTCCTGGGCGGACGCATTTTCATCGGCGAGTATGATGCACCTTGCGGACGCGTTGGTGAAGCTGCAGCTTTCGGGCTTACAGAAAGCCTTCACCGCCTTGGCTTTACAACCGGGCGCCTTAAGACAGGAACTCCTCCACGCATTCTTAAGCGTACAATCGATTTTGACAAGCTTGAAGAAAACAACGGAGACGATGAAGTAATTCCTTTCAGCTTCAGCACTGAAAAAGTTGAACGTCCTATGGTACCGTGCCACGTTGTTTATACTAACGAAAAAACTCACGAGATTATCCGCGCAAACATCGGGCGTTCACCTCTTTATTCGGGAAAAATCAGCGGAATCGGTCCGCGCTACTGTCCTTCCATTGAAGACAAAGTTATGCGCTTTACAGAACGTGACCGCCACCAGATTTTCGTAGAACCGGAAGGGCTGGAAACAGACGAAATGTACCTGAACGGACTTTCATCAAGTCTTCCTGAGTGTGTTCAGGACGCTTTCCTTCATACAATGGTAGGTTTTGAACATGCAGTTCAGAGCCGTCCGGGCTACGCTGTTGAATATGATTATGTTGAACCGACACAGCTTTTTGCTTCTCTTGAAACAAAGCGCGTAGCAGGGCTTTTCAATGCCGGTCAGATTAACGGAACTTCGGGTTACGAAGAAGCTGCAGGGCAGGGCCTTATTGCGGGTATCAATGCCGGCTTCTATGCAAAAAGTCACAAGGCTCTTTGCGGTGAACTGAAAAAGATTCCTGAAACTCTTAATGGAACTGCTGCAAGTATGGAACCGGGTGCTTTTATGCCTAAAGCCCGCATGACAATGGAAGAACTTGCACAGTTTACCGATATCAGCCAGCGCCTTACCGACCAGCTCTGTTCATATCTTGAAACTGAATGCTTCAAAGATCAGACTCACAAAATTCCTGAATACAAGCCGCTTATTCTTGGCCGCGATGAAGCATACATCGGAGTTCTTATTGATGACCTGGTAACTCTTGGTACAAAAGAACCTTACCGCATGTTTACAGCCCGTGCCGAATACCGCCTTAAGCTGCGCCACGACACCTGTGACAAGCGCCTTACAAAGTACGGCCACGAAGCAGGGCTCAAAACTGATGCAGAACTGGCAGCGGTAGAAGAAAAATACGCAAGGCTTTCAGAACTTGAAGCCATGATCCTGAAAAAGCCTGATATGGAAAACCCGGGCTATCCTGAAAAAGAATGGGAAGCTGCAAAAATCGAAGCTAAGTACAAGTACTACATTGAAAAACAGGATAAACGCGTAGAAAAGATGCACAAAATGGAAAACACCCGCATTCCGCTGGACTTCGATTACGGTGCAATACCATCTTTAAGTGCAGAAAGCCGCCTTAAACTGGAAGCTGTACGTCCGCTGACCCTTGGCCAGGCTAACCGCATTTCCGGAATAAGAAACAGCGACATTATGCTGCTAATGGTTTATTTGAAGTAGACACGTGTGACATTTTTCGCGTTTCTGGCAAAACTCCAAACTTGCAAAAAACTCTATTTTCTCTAAAAAATTCGTTGTATTTCTGAATCAGTGGGAGTATAATAGTCATTATGGCTGACGTATTAACTGATTCAGATTTCGAATTATTTCGCAAACTCATTTATGATGAAAGCGGTATCACTTTCTCTGCAACAAACAGATCTATTCTGGACAGCAGAATTAAGGAGCTTCTTCACAGAAAGAACCTTGCCGCTCCAAAAGATTATTATAACATCATCATTTCTGACAAAGAAGAAATGAAGGTGATGCTGGATTCCGTTACAACAAACCTTACAAGGTTCTTCAGAAACCAGCCTCATTTTGATGCTTTTATTAACTATGTTATCCCTCATGTAATGGAAAACAAAAAGAACAGTATGGATAAAACAATCCGTGTCTGGAGTGCCGGCTGTTCTACAGGCGAAGAGCCTTTCACAATCGCAATGATTCTGAAAGAAATCGTAAAGCCGCCTTATAGTTTTCAGGTTACAGCAAGTGATATTTCCCTCAAATCTCTGATGGTAGGACAGCAGGGCTTCTACGGGGACACAAAGGTTGACGGTATTCCGGCAGATTATCTTGCCAAATACTTCACAAAGGTAGACGGCGGTTATCAGATCAAGAAAGAAATTCTTGATACTGTACGTTTCGACTACCATAACCTGAAGAACGATTCAGGAGCAAGAAACCTTGATGTCATTTTCTGTCGTAACGTTCTGATTTACTTTGATGAACCGGCACAGAAAGCTGTAGTTGACCGTTTCTACAACTCAATGGCTCCACAGTCATACCTTTACATCGGACATTCAGAATCCCTTTTCGGAATGAACACAAAGTTCGAATTCCTGAAAACACAGTGGGCCTGTCTGTACCAGAAGAACGTAAAATAAAATCTATTTGCAGGGAATTAACATGGAAGCAATTTCTGTAGCTATTTGTGATGATTCGGCTTTGATGCGGAATCTGATCGGAAGAATTGTTGATGAAACAGAAGGTCTCGAAATCTGTTTTAAAGCACAGAACGGACAGGATCTTCTTGATAAACTTGCCTCAACTGAAAAGAAGCCAGATATAATTCTTCTCGATATTGAAATGCCTGTAATGACAGGTATTCAGTTCCTGGAACAGCGAAGACTCAAAAGAATAGATATTCCTGTTCTGATTATTTCGAGTGTTGCCACAGAAGGTGCGGCAATTACAATGAAGGCACTTTCTCTTGGTGCCAGCGACTTTGTTACAAAACCTGGCGGATCCGTTACCCTTAAAATCGGTGACGTAAGCCGCGATATTGTTGAATACATTTCTTCTTATGGTGGTGCTTACGCCAGATTAAAAGGAAAGAATGTATACGATCCTGAATTCTTTGACCACCAGATCAAGCTTAAGGAAGCTGAAAAATTCATCCAGCAGAAGAAGGGCGATGCTGCTGCTCAGGCTGCCGGAATCAAGAAGAATGAACTTCCTGCTTCCTTCTGGAAACCGAAAGAAGTCAAAGAAAAGGTTGAAATCGTTCCTGTGCGCAGCGGCGGTAAAATTGACGTTGTTGCCATCGGTATTTCAACCGGCGGTCCAAATGCTCTCCGCGAAGTATTCCGCGATATTGATCCGAACTTAAAGCAGCCGGTACTGGTTGTTCAGCATATGCCTGCAGGGTTCACAAAAGAATTCGCAGCAAGCCTTGATGCCCTCTGTCCGCTTACAGTTACTGAAGCCGTAGACGGAGAACCTATTCTTGGCGGTCATGTTTACATTGCTCCGGGCAATATGCACATGCTTGTTGAACGCAGACCTATCGGAAATATTATCCGCCTTTCAGATGCCGAACAGCGTAACGGGCACAGACCTTCGGTTGACGTTCTGTTCGAAAGCGTAGCAGCTGTTTACCAGAACCACGCACTTGGCGTAATCATGACAGGTATGGGCCGTGACGGTGCTGCCGAACTTGCCGAAATGAGAAAGCAGGGCGCCTGGACTTTAGGCCAGGATAAAGACTCTGCAATTGTATATGGAATGCCGCGCGTGGCATGGGAAATGGGAGGAGTTCAGAAGCAGGTTTCTTTACAGAACATGGCTTCAGAAATCAGCGAAACTGCACGTCAACACATTACAGGATAAACTGATAGAATGCCGGAAATGCAGGAAACAATTCTTGCAGCTCTGAATCTTTCAGATGAAGAAATCACTTTTCTGGAAAATCTGAAAGACCTGAACTGCAGGATCGAAAAATTCACTTCTCCTGAAGGTATGCTGCCAAGTCTCCGCGGCTTCAACGGAATCGTGGTTATTGCAGTTGATGCAGATGTCCTGAAAAATCAGGGCCATAACCAGATCGATAAGCTTATCGAATTCCTTGAGCTGGAGCCACTTCTGGCAATGAATCCTCTCATAGCTGTTTCTTCCCATAAAGAAGGAATTGAAGACCTGATTCTTGAAAAAGGATTTGCTGCTGCTTCTGTTTCCATAAACGAGAATCCTAAAACTGCATCCCTTAAAATCAGAAACGTTATTTCTGTATATCAGTCCCGCTTCAAGTTTGAAATGGAGCTTTTTGCCCAGCACGAGGAAAAGAGCCGTAAAGAGCGCGAAAAACTGGCCGAAATTGATTCGGTAACGGGCATTTTCAACAGGGATGCTTTTTCAAAATATACCGAACAGATGATCCGTTCAAATCCCGAAAAGAAGTACATTCTTGTTCGCTGGGATGTTGACCGCTTCAAAGTTTTCAATGACACCTTCGGTGTAAAGGAAGGAAATATTCTTCTTAAAGCCATAGGTGACGGCATTACAAAAATGAAGATGCAGTCAGTTGTTTACGGACACTGGTCATCAGATCACTTTGTAATGTGTATGGAAGAAAAGCTCTTCTCAGGTCCTGCATGGCAGAAATACATCAGTGAAGAGCTGGGATCTTTCCGAAAAGATTTTGAGTTTGTTGTACGTATGGGTGTTTACCGCATTGACGATGTAAACGTTGATGTTGCCCTTATGTGTGACCGTGCCTACCTTGCCATCAAGTCAATTAAGAACGATTATGAACGCCGCATTGCATACTTTGACGAATCAATGCGCGATGCACTTATGGAAGAGCAGGAACTCATAAATGATCTGGATTCTGCACTCAAGAACAACGAGTTCATCATATACTTCCAGCCTCAGTACAACTATGCAACGGGAAAAATGTCCGGGGCAGAAGCACTTGTCCGCTGGATGCATCCTGAAAAAGGCTTTATTTCTCCGGGCCGCTTCATTCCTGTTTTTGAACGCAGCGGTTCCATCCGCTATCTTGACGAATACATCTGGGAGCATGTGTGTATGTCTATCCGTACCTGGATGGACGAAGGCCTTGAAATCGTTCCGGTTTCAGTAAATATTTCCCGCCGAGATATTTACAACGGCGGACTTGTTGATTTTATTGTAAGCCTTACACAGAGATATAAGATTGCTCCTGAATATCTGAGACTTGAAATTACTGAATCCGCTTACATGGAAGAGCCTGACCAGCTTATTAAAGTTGTTGAAAAGCTGAAGTCTTATGGTTTCCTTATTGAAATGGATGACTTCGGAAGCGGATACTCTTCTTTGAATACGCTCAAGGATGTTCCTGTAGATATTCTTAAGCTTGACCTTAAGTTCCTCAGCTCTGAAGGTGAGAATTCCCGTAGCGGAAGTATCCTTACTTCCATTGTACGTATGGCTAACTGGCTTAATCTGCCGGTTATTGCCGAAGGGGTTGAAACAGTTGATCAGGCCGACTTCCTTAAGTCTATCGGCTGTTACACTCTTCAGGGCTACCTCTTCAGCCGTCCGATTCCGGAAGATGAATTCCTTAGGCTTATGGAAGCTTCAGACCTGGAAGCCGTTGAAGAAAACGAAACAAATGAAGAACTGAGGAACGCAGTAGACTTCCTGAATCTTGAAACACAGAATGCACTTCTGTTCAACAGTTTTGTTGGTGGAGCTGCCATCGTTGAATTTTCTAAAGACAAGCTGGAAGCAATCCGCATAAATGACAAGTTCTTTGACACCATCGGTGTAACCCGCGAAGAATATTCAAAGATTCCTCACGGATGTCTTGGTATCTATGAACGTGCACAGGAAAACCGTTTCCGCCAGATGCTGGAAGACGCAAAGGAAACAAATGAAGAAGCAAGCTGTGTTCTTGAATGTACGTCGTTCAAACCAGGACTTCCCAAATACTGGACGACCAATAGAGCACGTTACCTGGCTTCTGCCTGCGAGAGCGACATCTTCTATGTAGCAGTTGAAAACGTAACCGAAAAGATGGACCTGTTCCATGAAAACGACCAGAAGACGAAAATGCTTCAGCGTATTATGGATAACGTTCCTTGCGGAATTTTCACAATGGATGAAGTAGACGGGGAACGCAGGGTAGCCTTTGTAAACAAGGCCATGGAAGATATTTACGGGTATTCTGTTGAAGAATTTGCTGATGCTTTCAACAATAACCGTCAGGCGATTTTTGATGCCGGTGAACATGCAAAGGCAAAGATGATTCTTGATGCAACCATTGCAGAAGGACGTCAGTCCTACGCCCTTAAGCATAGAATCATCAGAAAGAATGGAACAAAAGGGCTTGTATACCATCAGGGCGCCATAATTTACGACAGAGATACAATCCACATTATTGTAACTGTTCTTGACCTGAACCAGCAGATTGAGTCAGATGTTACAAAGTTCGCACAGATTCTGAATAAGGTTTATGACGAAGTATTCGAAGTAAACTATAGCACCGGAGTAATGCGTTATCTGAATTCAAACGAAGAACTGGAACACAGCTCAAAAGATTCAGACTCGTTCAGAGAAAAGCTCACAAACTGGATCAAGAAATACGTAATTGAAGAAGACCGCAAAACGGTTGCTGTTCTTCTTGATTTTGAACAGATCAAGGAAATACAGGCTACAGGAGAAGTTCCGCACTTTGAGTATTCAATAGAAGTGAACGGGGAACGTGTTCCAATGTCTACCACACTTATGCAGATAGACCAGTCAACCTTCTTTGTCTGCGACCGGAGACGTGATAAATAAAAGCCAAAAAAAAAGGATTGCTTGAAGCAATCCTTTTTTGGTTTTACCAAATGGTTCCTGAACTTGCGGTCCCTGAGCCTGTCGAAGGGTCGAAGGGTTCATTTGATTTCCGAATACCGGAAAATTGATATTAGAGCTGGTTGAACTGTTCTTCCTTTGCGTAAACGTTCAGAGCGTCCAGCATATCGTCCATGTCACCCATCATGAAGCCCGGCAGGTTGTGCTGGCTGTAGTTGATGCGGTGGTCTGTAATACGGTCCTGAGGGTAGTTGTAAGTGCGGATCTTTTCAGAACGGGCACCTGAACCAACCATGCTTGAGCGCTGTGCTGCACGTTCAGCCTGTTTCTTGCTTTCTTCCAGGTCAAAAAGGCGGGCACGGAGAACACGGAAAGCTTTTTCCTTGTTCTTGATCTGGCTCTTTTCATCCTGCTGGATAACAACAAGGCCTGTAGGAATATGTGTAAGACGAACGGCTGAGTCAGTTGTGTTAACACACTGTCCGCCAGGTCCGCCGGCACGCATAACGTCTACACGAACATCGCCCGGTTTGATTTCAATTTCTGTTTCTTCAGCTTCAGGAAGAACTGCAACAGTTACAGTTGAAGTCTGAAGGCGTCCCTGGCTTTCTGTAGCAGGAACACGCTGAACGCGGTGAACACCTGATTCCCAGCGGAGGGCACCGTAAACGAATTTTCCGGAAATTGAAGTAACGATTTTGTTGAATCCGCCAACTTCTGTTTCCTGGGCTTCCATTGTTTCTGTTTTCCAGCCGCGGCGTTCTGCCAGGTGAGTGTACATTTCCCAAAGGTCGCGTACGAAAAGAGAAGCTTCGTCTCCACCTGCAGCGGAACGGATTTCAAGGATGATGTTCTTTTCATCAAGAGGATCAGGCGGAATGAGCTTAAGCTTGATCTGGTCTTCCAGCTGTGGCTGGCGTTCTTCCAGTTCCTTAAGTTCTTCACGTGCCATTTCCTTCATTTCTACATCATCTTCGGCAGTGATCATTTCTGTGGCGTCTTTGATACCCTGGAGCACTTTTTTGTATTCGTTGTAAAGCTCACAAACATCTGAAAGGTATCCGTTTTCACGCATTACGTCTTTGTACTTTTTCTGGTCTTTAACCAGGTTTGGATCCAGCACCATTTCCTGAACTTCTTTGAAACGTGCTTCACATTCATCAAGTTTTTTAATCAAATCCATAGTTCTGTAATTCTATAGATTATAGAAGATTTTTTCAATTATGCGCATTGTTTCCACTATCTCCAAATTTCAGTATACTTTCCGTAACTTTTTGTTAGTAAATTATTTATATATGGGTAACGGGAAGGGGTTTTCTTCCTGTTTAACACGTATAGGAGATTTTATGAAAAAGAAACTGATTTCAGCTGCAGCCGCAGTACTTTTTGCTGCTGTATCTGCTTTTGGTATTGAACCTGCAGTCGGCGGAGAAAATCTGTTTGATATTGCAAGTCCATTCGGACTTTCTTACGGATCTTCAGTAACCGGTGGTGGTGTTCGTTTTGTGAATCCGGCTTCAATCATTCTGAATCCGGCTATTACTGCAAAAGAGCAGCGTGTAAGCCTTAACGTTGGTTACACAGCTCTTGTTTCTCAGGGTGAAAAAGAATCATTCGGTTCTGTTTTCCAGACAGGAATTACAATTCCATACAAGTGGTCAGTATTTACAGGATATCTGAACGGAACATTCCCGAATACTGATTATATGGGAATCGGCAACAGCATGAATGCAAAGGCTGCCCTGTCAAAAGAAATTACAGAACATCTTGATGTTGGTGCAGGCCTTAATGCAGGTTTTGCATGGGGTAGAGGAAGTGACTGGGGCGTTTCAGCAAACCTTGGTTTTGTTTATACAATGCCTCAGCTTGCCTTCATGAAGGACTTCCGCTACGGAGTTTCAATCAACAATCTTGGTAAGAACTATAACACAACTCCTGATTCAGAATTCCTTGAATGTTATCCGGGATTCGCACTTATCAAAGCAGGTGCTTCGGGAATTCTTTTCTCTAACGACAACTTCAAGATCGGGGCTTCCCTGGATCTTTCTACACCATGCTTCACAAACATGATTGTTGATGCAGGATTCCAGTTCGTTGTTAAGAACATGCTTACAGTAAGCGTTGCAGAAAAACTCAACGTACAGGAAATGGTTCGCGGTCACGCAAGTCCTATTCCTTCAATCGGTATTTTCTTCAACTTCAAGTTCAACGTAAAAGACAATGAATATCTTGCAAGCCATGACTGGAGCCAGAGTGAAATGACTGCTGCAACAGCATACAGAAATCTTTATTCAAATGTTCATGCAATTTCTGCTGAACTGGATGTTGCAATGGGACTTAAAGACGAAACTCCACCAGTAATTGTTATCTGGAATGGCGAGGAAGAGGAGTAGAACGATGAAAAAGATTATTTCTGCTTTATTGATTGGAATGGCTCTTTCTGTTTCTGTTTTTGCAGAAGCAAAGGCTAAATATATTTCTCCGAACAGTGATGGTGTTCAGGATGAACTGGTTATTCCTATCCAGATTTCAGACAAACGCTATGTTTCGTCATGGTCTCTGGTAATCATGGATTCCAACCACCAGACAGTACGTACAATCGGAAACAAAATTGCACTTCCTGAAAAAGTTGGATTCAAGTCCTTCTTCAAACAGCTGGTGTCTGTAAAACAGGGAATTCCTGTTCCTGAAAATGTAACCTGGAACGGGGCTCTGGATTCCGGTGAAACAGCTCCTGATGGAACTTACTTCTACTACTTCACAGCTACTGACGACAACGGAAACGAAGGCCGCACAAAGGAATATACAGTTGTAGTTGATACTGTTGCTCCTGATGTAGAAGTTAATGATCCTGCAGACAAGATCTTCGGTGAAGGTGCTAAGGCTATGTTCCGCATCAGCCAGACCGGTTCAGAAGAAGACCTGTGGGTTGGACGCTTCAAGGCAATTGACGGCTCAATCGTAAAGACTGTTAAGTGGGAAGCTTCGGAACCGGCAGAATTCAGCTGGTACGGTACAAACGATGAAGGAACACAGGTTAACGACGGCGTTTATTCTTACGAAATTACAGCAACAGACCGTGCCGGTAACACTGCTCCTTACACAACAATTCAGAATATCGTTTACTCAGCAGAAAAACCTGCTACAAATATTTTCGTGGACGGAAGCAGATACTTCAGCCCAGAAACAGAAAGCAAGAAATCAACAGTTACATTCAATGTGGTAATTCCTGTTCCGGAAACAAAGACAGGAAACAGCCTTACAGAATGGTCGGTTGTAATCTATAACGAAAAGGGAACAGCAGTTCGTTCTTTCAATAAAGAAAAAGACGGAAATGTTCCTCCTTCAGTAATCGTATTCGACGGAAAAGATGACGCAGGAAAGATTCTTCCTGACGGATCTTACCAGGCAAAAGTAAATGCAGCTTATCTGAACGGATATGTTCCGGCTGTTATTTCTTCACCGGTAGTTCTTCTTGATACAAAGAAACCTGCCGCACAGTTCGCAGTTTCAGACAAGGTATTCGGTTCAGGAAACAAACGCACTGTTGAAATCAAAATGGATATTGATTCAAAGAGCGGTTCACCGGTTCCTGCATGGACAGGTAAAATCCTTTCTGCCAGCGGTAATGCTGTACGTACTTTTGACTTTGGGGAATATCCACCTGAAAGCATTTCATGGAACGGTATTAAAGACGACGGTTCAATTGCAGAAGGCGGTGAATACCGTTTTGCTATCGTTGCCGAAGATATGGCCGGAAACATGGGTGTTGATCACGATTCAGAAAAGTTCACATTCGATACTACAGAAGCTTCACTTCTTCTTGCTGTAAACGACACAGCCTTCTCTCCAAACGGAGACAAAAAGAAGGATACAATTTCGTTCACTCCGGTTTCAAACGGATCTGAAGTCATCAAATACGAATTTGTAATCAAAGATTCAGCAAACGCAGTAGTTTACTCAAAGTCAGAAAGCAAGAAACTTCCTGCAAGCTTTGTATGGAACGGAAAGGACAATGCCGGAATTCTGGCTCAGAACGGAAACTATTCTGCATCTCTGGAAATTGAAACAGCAAACGGATCGAAATCTGATTCTTCAACAGGATTCTTTGCTCTTGATACAGAAGCTCCGTTCATTGAAGCTTCTGCACAGTGGTCAGACTTCTCTCCGGACGGCGACGGAAACCAGGATATGGTACCGGTTACAATCGCTTCTTGTTCTTCAGAAAAACTGTGGACTCTTGAAGTACGCAATGCAAAGAACGAAAACGTAAAGAAGATTACATGGAACGGTGCTGTAAAAGACTTTGAATGGGACGGTACTGACGAATCAGGAAACACATGTGCCGATGGAGTTTACTCAATGGTATTCTCTGCAACAGACGATGCAGGTAACTCTGTAACAACATCAATCAAGAACCTGACTCTGGATAACCGCGAAACAAAGGCATATATCATTACAGCAAACGAAGGTATCTCACCAAACGGTGACGGAGTTCTTGATACACAGAAATTCGAAATCAAGACAACAGTTGCAGAAAACATTACTTCATGGAAGTTTGATATCCGTAAGGAAGACGGCTCATCTGTACGTTCATGGTCAGAAAAAGACAGCGCAAATCTTCCTGCTGTAATTACATGGGACGGATACGGTGATGACGGAAATACTTGTGAAGGAACATTCACAGCAACACTTTCTGCCGCTTATAAGAAAGGTAACCGTGTAAGTACAGTTTCTTCACCATTTGTTTGTACTGCAACAGCTCCACAGCTCAGAGTTCAGACAGCTCCTGAATTCTTCAGTCCTGACAACGACGGTGTAGATGATGATCTCTTCATCAGACTTACAGGTACAACAAAGGCAAAGATCAAGAACTGGTCATTCACAATCAGTGATCCTAAGGGAAATCCATTCTGGACAACAAGCGGAAAATCACAGATTACAGAAAGAATCATCTGGGACGGTCTCAGTAACGTACAGAAGAATGCAAACGGAAAAGCAGAAATGGTTCAGTCAGCTATGGATTATCCTTATGCATTTACTGTAACAGACAATCTTGGAATGAAGTCTACAGTAACAGGAGTTATTCCTGTTGACGTTCTTGTTATCCGTGACGGAAGTGTTCTTAAGATGGCCGTTCCTTCTATCATCTTCCTGTCTGATTCAAGCGAATTCCAGGCAGCCCAGAAGAACCTTACAGAAGAACAGGTTGCAAAGAACATGATGATCCTGAACCGTATTGCAGATATCCTTAAGAAGTTCAAGGACTACAAAGTTACAGTTGTAGGACACGCAAACCGTGTTACAGATAATCTTGAAGAAGAAACAGTAGACAACCTGAACGTCTGGGGACGTGCTCTTATGCCTCTTTCAAAGGAACGTGCAGATGCAATCCGCACATATCTAATCAAGAAGGGTGTAAGCGGTGCTAGTATCAGTACAGACGGAAAGGGTGGTACAGAACCAGTTGCTGATCCAAAAGACAAGGACAATAACTGGAAGAACCGCCGCGTAGAATTCATTCTTCAGAAGTAGTTTCAGAAATAAGAAAACCTGAAAGTTAAATAACAAGGCCCTGACCATCCGGTCAGGGCCTTTCTGTTTTATCAAATGGTCCCTGAGCCTGAGGTCCCTGAGCCTGTCGAAGGGGCGAAGTCCCCCTTTGATTTTTTTTTCTTTCTATTCTTTCCAAGGGAAAATGAAACTCTTGAACTTTCTTGGTCCCAGGGCTTCACGGTCTTCAAAAATCAGTTCTTCCCAAGGGATGTGTTTCTTTCCTTCGCGGTTATCCAGTTCCGGATGAGCTTCAAGATAGTCGTATTTGTAAAGTCTTAAACGGAGTGCATCTACATGTGAAAGAGTGATTCCGGCAACAGAAGGAACAAATCCGATACAAACGATTGAAATAACAATGTTCAGAAGACTCTGAAGTCCCATGGCGATTGTAAAGCCGGTGTTGTCCAGAAGAAGAATCCAGCATTTCTTGAAGCATTTCTTGAACGGATTGTGCATGATGGAACGGATGGCTACAAACCACTGCATTGCCAGCATGTAGAAAATATCAATCCAGAGGAAAACTCCGCCAAGAATGAAGTAGAAGTAAGTTCCCTGACCGAAGTACCAGGTAAGTCCTACAACGGAAACCAGAGCCACAGCAGTATTGAGGGCTGCAAACATAAGAGCATCCTTGAGAACGCCCGGAATATTCTTGAAGAAGTCCAGGATATGTGTTCCGCGGAAATCAGCCATGGCAAAAGCCATTTCACCGAAAGCAAATGCGGTGATTGAATAAACAAGGAAAACCAGGAAAACAAGAACAGCAATTACCAGATAGAAAACAGCTTCATTGCCGTCCTGTGCAATGGAAGTGTTCTGAATCAGAGTGCTGTAAATGAATGCAAGTCCAAGACATGTAATGATGAATACAAGATTTGCAAGAACAACCGAGAAAAGATTATCCCAGCCGTCGCAGAAAGATTTTTTAATATAGAATCCAAACATAGAATAAATTTACTGATAAATCCCCATAAAAGCAATTATAAAGGAGAATTAGTTGTTCTTATCTGAAAGAAAGTTCTGTTCTATGCGGCAAAGAAAGTTAAAAAACTGTTCCTTTTCTTCCTGTGTAAAATCGGTATAAAAAGTAGAAATAAGATCGGAAGAAATGTCGGAAGTCTGGTTGTTGTATTCCCGGCCCTTGGAGGTGAGTGAAATGATTTTGCTACGTTTGTCGTCTTCAGAATTCTTTACTTCAACAAGGCCCGCTTTTATGAGTTTCTGAACGAGAACTGTAGTAGTGGATTTGTCGCGGTTTATCCGTTCGGCAAGTTCATTCATTTTCATGGAATCTGTACGGGAAAGCTGGAACAGAATGTTCCCGTGTGAAGAAGCAAAATTATCCAGGCCTTTCTGTGAAAGTTTTTCGGTAAGAAAATCCTGGGCCATTGTGTGAATATGAGAAACTTTCGAAATACTTTTATTTATGCTGATATCTGCCATACAGGTGCCTTTAAGAGGATTATAACATATTTTTCACCGGAATGTAATTGGTTTTATATCAAACTATATTGACATTAGTTTTATATAAAACTATATTAATGGCAAATAAGACAACTTTTACAGGAGTATTAAATGAAAAAGATTTTCACTGCTGCTATCCTGGCAGCTGCAGTAATCCTTTCGGGATGTTCTGCAAAGTCATCAAAGAAAACAATTGCCGTTTTCGTGCCTGGAATCATGGCCGACAGTCCTACATATGCAAAACTTGCACAGGGTGTTAAAGACGGAGTAGAAAAGTATAACAGCACTAAGCCTGAAAATGAAAAAGCTGAAGTGTTCATCATGGAAGCCGGAACAAACCAGGCAGAATGGGGACCAAAGATTCTTTCTCTGGCTGCAGCCCAGAAATACGACCTTATCGTTTCTTCAAATCCTTCAATTCCTGCTCTCGTAGAACCAATCACAAAGCAGTTCCCAAAACAGAAATTCATCCTTCTGGACGGTGATCTTTCAGGAAACGGAAATGTTCACACAGTTTCTTATGACCAGACTGAACAGGCTTATTTTTCAGGATACATGGCAGGACTTGTTTCAAAGAATCACAAAGTAGCCCTTATTGCTGCTCAGGAATATCCGATCATGAACGAAGTCCTTTATCCAAACTTTGCAAAAGGTGCACAGGATGCCTTCCCTGGAACAACAAGTGAATTCCGCGTAGTTGGAAACTGGTATGATGCAAACAAAGGAATGGAAATTTCCGACAACCTGATTGCAAACGGAGTTGATGCAATTCTTCCAATTTGTGGAGGGGCAGCTCAGGGGGTAATCGCATCTGCAGTAAATCACGGAACATACATTACATGGATGGATTCAATAGCTTACTCAAGAGCACCTGGAACAATCGTTTCCTGTGTAAGCGTTCAGCAGAACAAGATGGCCGCTTCTGTAGTATTTGATTATCTTGAAGGTAAGACTCCTTGGGGAACAAGCCGCAGTGCAGGTTTCAAAGACGGAGTTGTTGTTTACGAAGACCAGGATCCTGTTTATATTGAAACAGTACCGGAAGAAATCCGTGCAAAAATGGCACAGGTTGTAGAAAGCCGCAGATAAAAATGAATATCAGATTTTCACAGATTAAACTTGAATACCCGTTAAAAAAAGTTCTCCGCGGAGTGAGCGTAGAATTTTCTGAAAAGAAAATACACGCCCTTCTTGGAGAAAACGGAGCCGGAAAGTCTACTCTGATGAAAATTCTTACGGGAAGTTTGATCCCGGACAGCGGAGAGATTTATCTTGATTCGCGGAAGGTGGTTTTCAAGTCTCCTTCCGATTCCCTTAAAGAAAAAATAGCATGCGTTTATCAGAGACCATTTCTTTGTGATTCTCTGAGCGTCAAGGAAAATCTGGAAATCGGAATAAAGGGAAGAATCTCCCGTGAGCTTCCGGGTTTTCTTTCGGAAACCGATCCTGATCTTAAAGCCTCAAAACTTTCCGGAGACATGCGTTTCTTTACAGCTTTTGAAGCCTGTCTTTTAAGACATCCGAAAGTCCTGGTTCTTGATGAACCTACGGCTCTTCTTTCTGACAGCCAGACAGAAAAGCTGTTTGAAAGACTTCGTTTCCTTGCCGGAGAGGGAATGAACATAATCGTCATTACTCATAAGGCCCGGGATCTTTCTTTCTGTGACGATACGATTTTTCTGGAAGACGGAATGACCGTTACTAAAAAACCCGATTTTTCGGAAACTGCATTAGAAACGGGAATGTTTGAGAAAGCACCGGAAGGGCTTTTCCCGCTTACTCCGTATAAGTGCAGGGTTCTTCGAAAAGACGGAGCCGGAATTATTCCTTCAGACAAAACTTATCTTGGATCGGATCCTGCCCTTACAGTTACAGAGCTTCTCTGTGCTTCCGTAAAAGGAACGCCTGAAGAACTTAAAAAGCATACGCTGGATCTTATACAGAAAGCTGCCGTGAATACCAGGCCGGAAGACAAAGCCGGAAGCCTTTCAGGCGGAATGCTGCAGCGGTTGATTCTTGAAAGGGAACTGGCCCTGAATCCGAAAGTTCTTTATCTGGAAGATCCTTTCCAGGGACTGGATGCCGATTCTGCAGCCAAACTAATGGAAAGGCTGGTGCTGTGCAAAAAGGCCGGCACAAGGATTATACTTTAACTTAAATGAACTTTTATCTTATCGGGACAATTCTGAATTTCTCTACGATCCTTATGGTTGGCGGATGTGGTTCCTATCTTGCAGTAAAAGGAGGAAACTATAATCTTGGAGGGGAAGGCCAGGTATATTCGGGCGGACTGGTTGCCGCTGTATCCCTTGCCGCCATGGGCCACCTTGGAACTGCCGGCCTTCCGTCCGTGCCGGCCATCCTGCTCTGCATAATCCTTGCAGGCCTTGCCGGGGCAGTGCCTGCCTTTATCTGTGCAGTTCTGAAAGAATTCCGCCATGTAGACGTTCTTCTTTCTTCTTTTCTGCTTTCGGCCGGAACAATGCCTCTCATAGATTATCTTGTGGCCGGCCCTTGCCGCGGAAGCGACAACAATCTTCTGGCAACAGAGTTTATTCTGCAGAAGTATCGTTTCCCTTCAATTCTGAATCCATCTCCGCTGAACGGATCATTTTTTGCGGCAATACTGCTCTGCGTTGGACTGTTCTTTTTCATGAAGCGTTCTTCCTTTGGAAAGGAACTTGGAATCTACGGAAAAAGCCCAGACTTTACCGAATATTCTGGAATCAGTTCCGCAAAGCTTAATCTTGTTTCGCTTACAGCTTCAGGTTTTTTCTACGGGCTTTCAGGAATGCTCTGCGTTGTGGGAACTTACTTTACATGCCATTCGGGATTCAATGCCGGCTTCGGCTGGAATGCACTTTCAGTTTCCCTGATTTCTCTTTCCAATCCGATTCTGATTATTCCTTCAGCTGTTCTGGTGGCTGCAGTTACAACTTCCGCTTCCCAGTTCAGCCTTATGCATAACTTTGGTTTTGATACAGGAAGCCTTATTCAGTCGCTCCTGCTTTTTGCAATTATTCTTCTTGTGGTGCGCCGCCGTAAAGGAGGCCGGAAATGATAGGAAACCTTCTTTTTTCTTCAGCTCCTTTAATTCTTGCATCTTTGGGAGCTCTGTTTTCTGAATATGCAGGAGTGCTGGCAGTTTTTGCAGACGGAATCATAACTCTTTCAGCATTCTTCACTTATACTTTTGCGCTGTTTACAGGAAACATTTTTGTGGCTGTAATTCTTTCGGCAGTTCTGTGTTCTCTTATGGTTCTGGGATTCGGATGGTTTATTGAAAAAACACGGATGAATCCGTTCCTTTCTGCCACAGCAATGAACCTGTTCTTCAACAGTCTTACAAGTGTTTTTTCGTTCTTCATTTTCCATACAAGGGGAGTTCTTGTTTCACAGGAATTTTCATACAACCCGCTTGCAGCAAAACTGGTTTCAGTGGGAGGAACATTTGTCCTTGTTATTCTTTCCATGCTGTTCCTTTTCAAGACGAAGCATGGAATGTACCTTAGGGTTACCGGAAGTGACAATGATGTTCTGGAAGTGAAGGGAATTTCTGCTTCGCGAATCAGGATTTATGCCTGGGGACTTTCGGCATTTTTTGCCGCTCTTGCCGGAAGCATTCTTGCTGTAAGAATCAATTCCTTTGTTCCGAATATTTCCGCTGGCCGCGGATGGATTGCCCTTGCTGCTGTTTTTGCGGGCAAAAAAAAGCTGCCGTGGATTACGGCAGCGGTAATTCTTTTCTGTGCTGCAGACTACTTCGGCATTACGCTTCAGACCGTTTTACCTGGCGCCTGTGCAAATGCCATTCCGTATTTTGCAGCAGTTATTCTGATTTCTCTTAGTCCTGAACAACGGCAATAACGTCATTCATTCTAAGAATCAGGTGATCTTCACCGTCAATCTTCAGCTGTGTTCCGGCATATTTGTCGTACATAATTCTGTCACCAACTTTTACAGTAATGGCAACATCTTTTGTTCCTTCGCCAACAGCAATAACTTTTGCAGTCATTGTCTTTTCCTGAGCTGCATCAGGAATAATAAGTCCGCTGGCTGTTTTTGTTTCAGCCTTGTCATTTTTTACCAGAATTCTGTCTGCTAATGGTGTGATTTTCATATTAAGCCTCTTTATACGCGCAGAACGCGTTAATTTATGATTTTATTACGTTTAAATTAATAAAAATCAGGGATTTCGGCAACATAAAAAGCCATTTTGACCCAAAATC
>JAZLIM010000063.1:0-31898 GCA_045617385.1 Treponema sp. | reverse complement strand
TATGCAAGGAAGGAAAGAAATACCGTGCCGATAATCCTGGCGCTGTAGAAGCTGAAGTTGAAAAAGGGCACGGTGATGACCTTGCCACAATCATCTTTACTTCGGGAACAACAGGAACTCCAAAGGGAGTTATGCTGACTCATCACAACTTCCTGGTGCAGCTTGATGAACTCCAGGAACGTATCTTCCTGAACCCTGGTGAAGTTGCTTTGAACGTTCTTCCTGTATGGCACGTTTTTGAACGCGAATGTGAATACGTTATTTCAATTCAGGGTGGAACAATCAGTTACTCAAAGCCTGTAGGATCAATCCTGCTGGCCGACTTCAAGAAGCTTAATCCTCATCTTATTCCGGCCGTTCCTCGTGTTTTCGAAGCTATCTATGACGGTATTACAAAGAAAATGCGCAAAGCCGGCGGAATTGTAAACAAGATGTTCAACTTCTTTGTAAACGTTGCAATCATCCACAAGAGAATGCAGCGCAAAATGTTCGGACAGAATGCATGTTTCACTTCACAGAAGAAAGTTCTGTGGTGGTTCCTGTTCATTATTCCATGGACACTCATGTGGCCTCTCTACTGGCTTGGTGACCTGCTGGTTCTGAGAAAGCTCAAGGCCCTGCTGGGAACAAACTTCCGTTCAGGTATTGCCGGCGGCGGTGCTTACCCTAAAAAGATTGACGAATTCTTCTGGGCCATCGGCATCAAGATTGTTGAAGGATACGGACTTACAGAAACTGCTCCTGTAGTTGCAGTTCGCCCGATTGCCGCTCCGGTTTTCAGAACAATCGGTTCTGCAATCCGCGGTGTAAAGGTTCGCGTTGTTGACCCTCAGGACGGATTCGTTCTTCCACGCGGAAAAGAAGGTGTTCTGCAGGTAAAGGGCGAAACAGTAATGAAGGGTTATTACAAAGCTCCTGAGCTTACCGCAAAAGCTATTTCAGTTGACGGATGGCTCAACACCGGTGACCTGGCTGTTATGACAATCCATGACGAAATCCAGATCAAGGGACGTATTAAAGATACAATCGTTCTGCGCGGTGGTGAAAACATTGAACCGCTTCCAATTGAAACAAAGCTTGCTGAATCACGTTTCATCAAACAGGCTGTAGTTGTAGGACAGGACAAACGTTACCTGGCAGCCCTGATTCTTGTTGATTCTGAAGAAATCAAGGGATTCGCTGCAGAAAACGGAATCCAGTACGATACTTATGAAAACCTGCTTAAGAGCGAAGAAATTCTGAAGCTGTACGACAACGAAATCCAGAACCTGATCAACTCTAAGACAGGTTTCAAAATGTTCGAACGTATCAACAGATTCACTCTTATTACAAAGGAATTCGAAGTTGGTGTTGAACTTTCTGCAAAGCAGGAAATCATGCGTTTCCGCATCAATGAACTGTACAAGAAAGAAATTGCTTCAATGTTTATTGAAGAAGACTAGGCCCTTAGCCCTTTGACCCTTCGACAGGCTCAGGGACCGCAGGCTCAAGGAGCGCAGGCTCAGGGACCGTTTAGTTAAAAAAAATCCTCTGTGGAAAACTCCGCAGAGGATTTTTTTTGCCCGGGTTATTGTGGCCCTGGTTTTTATGCTGCTGTGATCAGGATCTTTTTAGGAGCCGGAAGTTCCTGGCGAGGCATTGTCAGTGTAAGTACTCCGTTCTTGAAGTTTGCAGTGATTGCTTCGCCGTTTACATCTTCAGGCAGTGTGAAAGTTCTCTTGAACTGGCTGCAGCGGCGTTCGCGGATAATCCAGTTTGTCTTTGCTTCTTCTTTAGCTTCTTTCTTTTCTTCGCGGGCTGATTCTTCCTTTGAAGAAATTGTCAGTGTGTTGTGGTCCAGTTCGATGTTTACATCGTTTTCTGAGCGGCCTGGAAGGTCCATCTCAAGAACGTATCCCTGAGCATCTGATTTTACGTCTACACGTGGTGAAGTGTAGCAGGCACGGTAAGAAGGTGCGCTGAGTGTTCCCATTACATCGTCGAAAAGTGAGTCGAAAATTGAAAGTTCGTTCATGTTATGCTCCTTAGCCTCCGCGGCAGCGGCGGAAGACCTGTTTAAGATTAAGTTTTGTTTCTGTAACTTTCGTTACACTTAATGTATAGCAAGTTTTGTGCCAAAATGACGGCTTAGGCGCTGGAGGGCCGCAAAGCGGGTCCGAAGGACCAACCGTAGGGGCGCCCGGAAGCGCCGGGGGGTCTGTCCCCCTTGTTTGCGGTAAATAAACAGAGGGGACAGACCCCCAAGCCCCATAAAAAGAGACAAAGTGACTCTGAAAATTACCGGAAGCCGTGTACTTTTGTGTCGTTTTTACGCAATTTTTCCTGACCGGAGGAATTATTTGACCAGAATCTGATGCGGCTTTTTCTGATAAGGAGTTGGATTGTCGCTTTCGCGGCGGGGATAAAGGAAAAGAACGTGATAAGTTCCTGAGGCAGCGGTTTTTTCCGGCCACACAGAGAATGTATCGAAATCAGAATAGGCAAAATCCAGGCGGGAATTGGTGATTCCCGTAGTTTCCTTGAGTGCATTGTAGTGGCCGTCTTTGTCCCAGTTTCGGCGGAGCCATGACGGAGGGTTTGTTTTCTTTCCTGAAGCAATGTAGTCAAAGCGAAGAAGTTCCAGAGCGGCCTGATCTTTTTTTTCTGTAAGCCACTGATGGAGCATTTCGGCCCAGAAATCTTTCTGGCGGGCATCTGAAAAAGCGTTCCGGCCCCGGAGCCATTCTGTAAGCTCTGCAAAAAGCCGCCACCAGCTGCCGCTTCCAGAAAGATATTTCATGACGCTGTCAAAATGATGGTCGTTCCAGTATGCATCCAGAGCAGTTTCCAGATCTTTAAGAAACAGAACGTCCTCATAGGAAAGATACGGCGTTTCCAGGACTTCGTAAGGCGGTGTCTGCATCCACTTCCAGCCCGGCTGGGAACAGAAGGAATTCACAGGAGCCCCGTAAAGCACTTTAAGGAATCCAAGCTGCAGGGCATCGGGCTTTATGTTCATTACGAAATCAAAGGAACGGCCGAAGCTTTCAAGGTCTTCAAAAGGAAGGCCTGCAATAAGGTCCAGGTGAGTGTGGATTGTCTTTGGAATGCGGAGGATATTTTCCATAAGCTTTCCGGTTTCCGGAGAACGGCCGCAGGCTTTTAACACTTCCGGATTTGAACTCTGCACTCCGATTTCGAACTGCATGATTCCTTCCGGAACTTTCTGCAGGAATTCCATGGCATCTTCGCTCAGGAATTCTCCTTCGATTTCAAAATGGAACATGGTCTTTCCGTTGTGATGTTCCATTATGTACTTCCAGATTCCAACGTATCGTTCCGGCTTCAGGTTGTAGGTGCGGTCCACAAATTTAACCAGCTTAACGTTTGCATCAAGAAAGCGCTGAAGGTCGGCATAAACTTTTTCAAGCGGGACAAAGCGGACTTTTGTGTCCAGGGAACTCATACAGTAGGCGCATGAAAAAGGGCAGCCTCTGGAAGATTCGTAATAATAGATTTTGTGATCCGGATCCATTGATTCAAGGTCCGGGTAAGGAAACGGGAGTTTTCCCAGGTCGCAGATAAGATCCTGTTCTCCCGTAAATGTAATGTCATTCTTCCCGGAAGGATTTCTGAGGAAAAGTCCTTTCACGTTCTGCAAATCAGGCTTTTCTTTATTTTCTGTGAACTGCTTCACGATCTGACTGAAAGTTTCTTCACCTTCCCCTTTCACCACAAGATCGAATTCCGGATTCTGTTCCAGGAATTCTTTTCCGCGGAAGCCTGCTTCAGGCCCGCCGGCAGCCACTGTAACTTCCGGACGCAGAGCCTTTATGTTTTTTGCAATACGGATAACGGCTTCAACATTCCAGATGTAGGTTGAAAAAAGAATGACTCTGGGATTTCGTGCATTGATGCCGCGGAGGATTTCGCCAACCGGCTGATTGATTGTGAACTCGCAGAAGTCTATGTCTCCTGAAGTTTCCCGTTCCGCATAATACTTCAGATACCGTACCGCAATGTTCGTATGAGAAAAACTTGAATTAACTGCCACAAGTAAAATTTCAGACATAAATCTTTAGTTTCCCGTTATCAGCTTACGGTTCTCAATTTTTCTACAATCTCTTCAATTTCGGGAATCAGCTTCTGGTCGATTTTCTTTCCGCCGCAGGTGTGTCCAAGCTTGCGGTCTTTACGGATTTTTTCTCCGTGAAAATCGCTGGCCGCGGTAATGAAGTAACCAAGCTTACGGCCAAGTTCGTTCAGGCGGAAACATTCGGTGTTTCTTGCACCCGGATGAAAGGCTTCGAGCCCAACCACTCCCCTTTCGTAAAAGTCCTGGATTGCGTCGGGAAGCTTTCCCCAGGAAAGGAAAAGTGACATTGGATGAGCAATTACAGGGTAACCGCCTGATTCGTTTATGGCCACAATGGCTTCATCAAGATTTGCACCGCAGCGTGGAACATAACATTCCCGGCCTTTACCCAGGAATTTGTCAAAAGCCACCTGATTCTGCTTTACGATGTCTTTTGCCACCAGATAACGGGCAAAATGAGGACGCCCCAGGGAAGTTTCAGGAAACATTTCCTCCAGCTCATTCCAGTCCAGACGGCCCGGGAATTTTTCTGAAAGCTTTTCGAACATCTGGCGGTTCCGGTCTTCCCTGTTATTCTGAAGATTCGTAAGGATTTCGTTCAAAGACGGAGAGATTTCCTTAAGTCCCAGCCCCAGAAGATGGAATTCTCCCGTCGGGTACTGTATGTTCAGTTCCGTACCCCGGATAAAACGGATGCCTTCTTCGCGGGCAGCCTTTTCACCTTCTTCAAGGCCGGCCACTGTGTCATGGTCAGTTATAGCAATTGCAGTAATGTTCTTTTCTTTTGCCATGCGGATTATTTCTGTTGGCGTGTACTGGCCGTCAGAAGCAGTGGTATGAACGTGGAAATCTGTCATCAAATATTACAATAGCACAATTCAGGGACTTATGATATAATTTAAGATAGACTAAAAATATCTACGGAGTGTAAAAAGTATGCCAAAAGCAATGCAGTATTCCAAAGGTTCCATTATTTACTTTGAAGGAGACCGCGACGACCGCATTTTTATTCTTCAGCGCGGAACTGTTCTTCTTTCCAGTACTGACATTGAATCGGGACAGCCTGTTTCAGAACAGGTAAAAGCCGGCGAATTCTTTGGCGTAAAATCAGCACTCGGTCACTTCCAGCGCGAAGAAACTGCTACTGTAATTCAGGACACACTTGCTGTTTCACTGACAGTTCAGGAATTTGAACTGATGTTCAGCAACAACAAAGCCCTGATCATGAAAATGCTCCGTGTTTTCTCAAACCAGCTCAGACAGATCCACAGAAAAACAGAATCTATCCTGAACAACGTTACAGAAGACCAGCAGACCGGTATGCTTGCCGTTGCTAAATCTTTCTACGAAGATGAACAGTACCGTTCGGCCTGCGACGTATATCTGAAATTCCTTAAACGCTATCCTGAAACCACAAAGAAAGACGAAGTTGCAAGACTTTATGCCGACGCAAAACTCCGCTCTGAACGTACTGCTTCAAGAAACCGCATGACTGACACAGGAGACAGCGGAAATGAAGGTGCTTCGCTCCCTATCTTCTCTCTTCCTGCTTTTGAACGTTTCAAGAAAGTTTACGAACCTGGTCAGGTTATTATTGCCGAATTCGAACCTGGTGACTGTTTCTACCTTATCCAGAGCGGAAACGTTCAGCTTGTAAAATGTGTAAACGGTGCTTCAAAGAACCTGGATATTCTTAAGCCTGGTGAATTCTTCGGTGAAATGGCAATTCTTGACAAATCACCTCGTTCTGCCACTTGTATGGCTGCCGGCCGTGTAGAATGTCTGGAATTCAACAAGGAAAACTTTGAAATCCTGATTACAGGAAACCCTCAGATTGCTCTGATTCTTCTTAAGCTTTTCTGCAAGCGCATTTACGATCAGAAACGCCGCTTCAGAATCCTGGTTGTAAAAGATCTTCAGGCCCGTATTGCCGACGTATTCCTTATGCTTGACGAAATGAATCCTGTTTCAAAGGCAGACAAGCAGCGCCGCTTCAACGTAAACGTTTCAGACATTGCTCACTGGGCAGGTCTTTCACCTGAAGTAACACGCGACGAAGTAAACAGACTGATTGAAAAACACAAGATCGAAGTGTTCGATAACTACGTAATTGTAAACAACATTGAAGAAATGAAACGTATGTACGACACTCGTTCACAGGCACAGCGTCAGTAAAAAAACTTTCGTTTTATCTGAGAATTTCAGTATATTTTCTGTAGATCATTCTTTCTCGGAGGTTTCTTATGAAGAAAAACTGGATTATTGGAGGAGCCGTTGCACTTGCAGGACTTCTTCTTCTGATTTTCCCTCATTTCTGTGTAAAACTGATTGTAAGTCTTCTTGGACTGACTGCCGTTATTGAAGGTTTCTACGGAATTATTTCTGAACGTAATCTTTTTGAAAATGAAACTTTCAGAAAGACTATCCTCTACAGATCAATCGGAAACATTGTAATCGGCCTTCTGGCTATCGTTATTCCTCTGGCACTTGCCGGAGCTGCCTGGGCTGTAATGACATACGTACTTGCTGTTTTCCTGATTGGTTCGGCTGCCGTTGGGTTCTACGCTTCTTCAGTTCTGAAAGATGTAGAATCAGACAGAAAGCAGCTGACAATCGAAAACATTATCACCCTGGCAGCAGGTATTCTTCTTTTTGTTATTGGACCCGAAAAGCTTGGTTCAGTCATCCTCCGCATAATCGGACTGGTGGTAATGCTCCTTGGTGCAGCCTACATTCTGATTCTTGTAATGGACAAAAAAAGGGAAGTGGCTGTTTCTGAAATTGAAGTAAAAGATGATGATTCTGTTCCTGCAGAATCAGAGAAATAAATATAACTGATTGGAGTATTAAAATGGCACATTGCGTTGTACCTGAAGCAGAAGCAATTCTGGACAAAGAATATCCTGTTCTTGATAAAGGATTCGTAAGACTTGTTGATTACTTTGGAGGTGACCAGAGAATCGTACAGTCTGCACGCGTTTCTTATGGTGAAGGAACAAAAACTGTTTCACAGGATGGAGCACTTATCGACTACCTGCTCCGCCACCAGCACACATCACCTTTTGAACAGGTTGTAATGACATTCCACGTTAAGATGCCTATCTTTGTTGCACGTCAGTGGGTACGCCACCGCATGGGCCGCATGAACGAAGTTTCAGGAAGATATTCGGTAATGAAAGAAGAATTCTACGTTCCTGAACTGGATAAGGTTTCTCCACAGAGCAAAGACAACAAACAGGGCCGTGCAACAGAAGCTTTTGACAAAGACATGGCACAGAAAGTTGTAGACAACCTGGTAGACGGACAGAAAACAGCATACGAAAATTACTCGGAACTTCTTGATGAAGGTGTTGCACGCGAACTTGCACGCGTAAATCTTCCTCTTTCTCTGTACACAGAATTCTACTGGGAAATGGACCTTCACAATCTGTTCCACTTCCTGAAGCTGCGCCTGGATTCTCACGCACAGTATGAAATCCGCGTTTACGCAGAAGTAATGCTTGAAATGTGTAAGAAAGTTGCTCCAATGGCAACTGAATCTTTCATCAACCATATGGAACACGGAGTAAACTTCAGTGGCGAAGAAATGGAAGCTCTCCGCGCTGTAATGAACGGCCAGCCGAATCCTCTGGAAGGCAAAAAACTTGACCGCTTTAACGAAAAAATCGCAACAGGAACACAGCTCTAATGAATCCATTTGAATTACTTAAAAACGCCGGCGCCATTAAAGAACAGCTGGAAAATGTTCAGGGACAGCTTGAATCAATTTCAGCAACTGGTTCTTCCGGTGGCCGCATGGTAGAAGTAACACTGAACGGAAAGTTCGAAATGATCGACATCCATCTGGATCCAATCTGCGTAGACAACCGTGACGTAAAGATGCTGGAAGACCTTATCAAGGCTGCCCAGCATGATGCAATCACAAAAATCCAGGACAAGATCAAGGAAATGTCAGGTCCAATGCTTTCAGGGCTTAACATTCCGGGCTTATAATCCTGGTCATTGAGCCTGTCGAAATGACCATCGCCTGGAGCTTACGAAGCTTTCGACCCTTCGACAAGCTCAGGGACCGAAAGCTCAATCACTGCAAAATAAATTAACTATGTCTGCTTTTGACGAATTAACAGAATCATTTTCACGCCTGCCGGGAATCGGAAAAAAATCGGCAATCCGAATCGTAAACCACCTTCTAAAACAGGACGCCTTTGAAGCAAAGAAATTTGCCCAGAGACTTTCCGTTCTCCATGAGCGCATCAAGCCATGTTCCGTATGCGGAACATGGACAGAGTCTGACCCGTGCCCAATCTGTTCAGACGCTCTCCGCGACCAGACCGTAATCTGCGTTGTAGAACAGCCTCAGGATGTGGGAACTATTGAAGCCTACAAGGAATTCCGCGGTCTTTACCATGTTCTTGGCGGACTCATCAAACCTCTGGAAGGAATCGGACCTGACCAGCTTTCAATCGGTGCCCTTGTGAACCGCATCCGCGAAGGAAACGTTCAGGAAATCATCGTTGCCACAAATCCTACTGTTGAAGGCGACACCACCGCTCTTTATCTGAACAAGGTAATTTCTGAACAGCTTGCCGAAAAGAGCGTAAAGGTTACCCGCCTTGCCACAGGAATTCCTGTTGGCGGCGATCTGGAATACATAGACAAACGAACGCTGAGCCTCAGTTTCCGAGGCAGAACCAGCTTCTAAAAAAACGGGTCCTTTGGAAAACGCAAGGACCAAAATAAACTGAAAGGGCGCCCCGGAGGCTCCCTTTTTTTTATGGCAGTCTCTTTTTTTGGCATACCTCCGGAGCGCCCGAATCTGTTTTCAGAGTTGTCTACGCCGCCATCGGAACAAAGTCGGCAGCACCGTGCTTGCATACAGGGCACACATAATCAGCCGGCAGATTATCGTCTTCGTAGATATAACCACAGACGGTACAGATATAAGCCTTCTTCCGATTACAAACTACCTGCGGCTTTATGTGCTTCTGATAGAAAGCATAAGTAGCCGAAGGATCTTGGGAAAGAACTTTCGAATCTGTAACTTCTGCAATGAAGAGTGTATGTGTTCCCAAATCGATCTGCTGTTCAACATGGCAGCTCATGAATCCGTTTGTTTCTTCAGTAATGTAAATCAGCCCGTTTGGTGAACGGTCATAAAGAATCTCGTTCATCTTATCTGCTTCTCTGCCAGTCTGCATTCCCCAGTGCCTGTAAGTACTGAACCGGGAAGCAGTTGTGAGTATGGAAACATTGAACTTTCCTGTTTCAAGAATCATTTTATGAGTAAGATTCTGTTTATTCACAGCTAAAGCAACCCGTAAAGGATACTGGGTAATCTGAAATACTGTGTTTACAATACATCCGTTATCCATTCCTGCCTGACGTGCTGTAACAATATACAGTCCGTAACTGATCTGTTTCATTACATCTTCCATGGTCAGCACTCCATTTTTCGCTTCATGAGTTTTTCATTCAGAAGGAAAAGCCCTTCCGAAGAACCGCCGAACATCTTGTAATCTTCAATCATTTTCCGTGCGGAAGCTTCCTCTTCCCTCTGTTCACGGATAAACCAGGCAAGGAAATTCTGAGTTGCATAGTCATCTTCCCGGCTGGCCGCTAAATTGATTGCATCGATCATTGCAGTTATTTCTACTTCATGAGTGAGAGCAATATTCAGTGCCCCGGCTATGCTCTTTGGTTTGTCTTTGAGAACTGAAAGAGGCAGAAGCTTTACCATGTGGTCTGATTCGTAAATGTAATCATAGATTCTCATGGCATGCTTTTCTTCTTCCGTTGCCTGGATTTTATACCAGCTGGAAAACCCGGAAAGAGCAAGAGAATCAAAGAAAGCTGCAATATCAAGATATGCATACGCACTTTCAAATTCCTTCTGAATCTGCTCATTGAGCATGTTATAGATTTTGTCTTTCATTTTTCGCCTCCTGCTTTTAATTCAGCATTTCCTTTCCAAAGCTTATGAATATTACAGTATTCGTATGCCGCTTTTACGTGTTCCCCTGTCATTACGGCAAATTCTACTTCCGGTGCGTTTCCCGGCTTGAGCCATTTCTGCTGAATCCCTTTGTCCGTCTGAAGCAGAATCCACTCAATGTAATGGTCCGTTACCGACGGATGAAACCGGCTTCCAACAGTCACGGTTACTGTATTTCCGTTAACCTTGATAACAGGAACATGGTATTCAGTTTTCCCATCCGATACCCCCGGAACCAGTTCCTCCATTTCTTCTCCGCAGCAGATTGTTGGGGTCCCCGAATCCTTTACAATAGCCACGATTTTTCCGCAGTGTTTACAATGATAAAACTTCAACTGCATATGAACTCCTTGACCGGCGTTCTGAACCAGAACCGGCGGTCAGTTCAAACATAGATGAGGAAAGCCGAAATTTAAAATGATTTCACCCGCAAACGGTCACCAGAAAATCACCAGGGGTATTTTTACTGTTTCTGAGCCCTGTACAGATCCAGAAGTTCTTCACGGGTTTTACAGCCGTTTCTTTCGCGGGCTGCCTTGAGTTTTCGGTAGATTGTATTTTCAGAAAAGCCTTCAACTTCTTTCTGATAAACTTTTCCTTCCAGAAGCTGATCCAGAATCTTTCGTTCGTCTTCATACAGAACGATTTTTTTCCTCTCAAAACTGCTGTCCAGAACATGAAGCATACAGAGTATGAACCACAAACTTCTGACTATATGAATCAAAAAACAAAGGGCAGATTCTTCATTCAGGGCAAATGCAATACATACTGAAAGGAAATACAACGAGAGTGCGAACCATTTCCATTTTGGACGCAGCCCGATAACTATACACACAAGGAAAAGAGGCGTGAAATTATTCAGAAGAAGGGTCTTTTCAAAAGCTGTAAGAAAAACCAGAACCACTGCGTAAACAAGACAGAACCACGAAAAACTTCTGCGACGGAAAACCACTGTAAGCGGAATGTATGCCAGGTTCATGGCTATTACAATCCAGGTTCCCAAAAGAAATCCAGACTGTAGTCCTTTCAGAAAATACAAGGCCGCAATTACAAATGAAAAAGCGGAAGACAGAATAACAAAGTGATTTGAAGCAAACTGCTTTACTGAAAAATCTTTCATAAACTCCTCGCATTTTTATTGTAATACTATTTTCGCATAGTGGTTACTGTTTTTGTCATGCGTGGTATATTTACTGTATGGCAAAAGAAGCAAAACAGGTTAAGACTAACGCAATGCGAATTCTGGATGGACTTGGAATTCCGTATGAAGTTCACACTTATGATGATGACGGAGAACACGAACTTTCCCGTGGAGCTGCAAACGATACAGCAGTAAAACTTGGAATCGACCCGGAAACTGTTTATAAGACAATCGTAATGCGTACTGACACAAAAGAAATCTGTGTGTTCTGTCAGAGCGCAGTAAATGAAATCAACCTGAAAAAAGCCCGCAATGCTGCAGGCTGCAAGGAAATTGGTCCTGTAAAACCTGAAGAACTTATGGCACTTACAGGTTATATCCGCGGAGGATGTTCACCTCTCGGAATGAAAAGAAAATTCAGAACCTTCATAGATGAAATGGCCCAGCTCTGCGACAAAGTCCACATCTCAGGCGGGCAGCGTGGCGTTCAGATTTCACTGGATCCTATGGACCTGGTAAAGGCCACTGAAGCAGAACTTGTAGACCTGGCACTGTAACTTTATGGGAAAGATCGGACTTGTACTTGAAGGCGGAGGCATGAAAGGCCTTTATACCGCCGGTGTAATTGATGTATTTCTGGAAAACGGAATCCGGGCAGACATTGCCCTGGGCTCCTCTGCCGGTGTGGCCTTCGGTTGCAATTACAAGTCCCGCCAGAAGGGCCGCGTAGTCCGTTACGTTACAAAATACAGAAACGACTGGAGATTCGGAAGCTTCCGTTCCCTGATAAAAACCGGCAACTTTTTTGGCGCAGAATTCTGCTACCGTGACATCCCCGAAAAACTGGACCCGTGGGACAGCAGAACTTTTGCCGAAGACCCTTGCGAATTCTATGCCGTCATTACCGATGTTGATTCCGGGCAGACTTATTACCACAAAATGACTGACGGCGGAGAAAGAGACATCCAGTATGTCCGTGCCTCCTCCACCGTACCGATCCTTTCAAAAATCGTAGAACTGGACGGGCACCGTTTTCTTGACGGCGGCCTTACCTGCTCCATTCCTCTTGCAAAAGCCATGGAACTGGGATGCTCAAAAAACATTGTGGTCTGTACAAATATGAAAGGCAAAGAAAAAGACGGAATGGGCGCAGTTCCGCTTCTCAAGTTCTTTTACCGGAAATACCCGAACCTTACGGGAAACCTGAATGCATGCACGGAAGGCTACAGAAAAGAAGTTCAGCTTGTAAATGATTCGGAGGCGGCAGGTTCGGCCTTCGTTTTCCGCCCGACCAGACTCATTACACAGAACGTGGCTGAAACCAGTACAAAAAAGCTCCGGGCACTGTATGAGCTTGGCCGCCAAGATGCACTGGAAAGACTTGATGAACTTAAAAAGTGGATGGGAAACTGATAATTCCTGGGAAATATTGAGAATTTTGCCCTTTGGCAGGCTCAGGGACCGCAATCTTAAGGATCATTCGGGCAAAAAAAAACGAGTTCCGAAATTGGAACTCGTTTTAGGCGGCTGCTGCAGGTTTTGAACCTGCGACACATGGATTAACAGTCCATTGCTCTACCAGCTGAGCTAAGCAACCGAACGTGAGTAGAATATTATTAGTTTTTGAAAAAAATGTCAACACTCTGCAAGATTTTTAAAACTTGTTTTTTTTGTTCCCTTCATTATACTTATAAGTTATAGAGAGAATAGACAAAAGGAGATTTCCAATGGCAAAAACAGTAAGCATCAATGCACGCATCGACCCGGAACTTAAGGAACAGGCAGAATCAATTCTGGAAAAACTGGGACTCACTTCTTCAGGTGTAATTTCAATGCTTTACAAACAGATCGTTCTGAACAGAGGTCTTCCTTTTGACCTTAAACTTCCTGAACTTGATACACACGTTCTTTCAGAAGAACAGTTCAAGAGCGAAATTGAAAAAGGTCTTGCCGATCTTGGAAACGGAACAACAGTTCCAACAGTAAAAGTATTCACTTCAGTAAAATAAGTCTATGATCCAGTACTCAGTAGAATTCACAGCCAGCGCAAAAGAAGATTACGAAAATCTTCGCAGTTACCAGATTACTCATCCTAAACTGGACATAAGCAGTCTGGAAGTTGCAATTACAAGCCTGGAACTGATGCCGGAACGTTATCCTTTCTTTGAAGAAAAGCTTCTGGTTTCGAACCAGGTTCGTATACTTAAAGAAGATGATTTCTGCGTCTTCTATTACATCAACAAGGAAAACAAGGTTGTTTCAGTTATCCGCATTCTGTACGTACAGACACGGGCAGTTGAGCAGCAGCTTGTGACTCAATGAAAAAAACACTTTTCATATCCCTTATGCTCATTCTCTCCCTGCCGGTTTTCGGACAGGGAGTTTTAACTTACAGCGGCATCGACAACTACACGCTTGTTGAACGCACAAATCTGCGCCGCTATGACAATGGAAAATACACAGGACTTCTCAGCCGCGAAGTCCGTTCTTTTTTGATTCAGGACATGAACCGTAACGGTGACCTTTATTATTCAGGAGACTTTTACGTTTCCCAGGATACCGTAAAGAATCAGAAAGTCATGGTCACAGGAATTCATGATGCAATTCCTTCAAGCTTCATAATCAACGAATACGGAAATGTTTCAATGCGGGAAGACAACGGGTATCCGTCTTTCAGAAGTTTTCCTTCTTTTCCTCGGGATCCGGTTGGAACCGGTGCCACCTGGCGTGGCGACAGCATGCGCGCAGTGGATCCGCTGAATAACGGCACCGTAACAAAAATTCCTATGACTGTTCAGTACAAACTTCTTGGCCGGGAAAATTATAAAGGCGAAGAAGTTTACAGAATCTCTGCAGAGTGGGCCACCCGTTACGGAATCAGTTACTGGGATTTCGGCGGCGACCGCAACCTTAAAAGCGCTCAGGGAAGCCACAAGGCTGTAGTTCTGGTAAGCGTTTACACCGGGGCTGCAGTTTTCATGACTGATTCCGTGGACGAAACTTTTGTTTACAATGACGGAACCTCGGTTCAGTACAAGGGCACTATCCTGCAGTTTACTGAATACCCGCCTTCCGTTCCTCACGAAGATATTATTCCGGCACTTAAGAGACTTGGCGCCGTTGCTGTAGCCGGCACAAGAGAACCGGCCGCCTCAGGTTTTGGGGGCACCACAAGTGGAAGTTCCGCTACGGGTGGTGGTCCGGCTTCCGGTGGTGGGGGAACTTCCGGTGGAGGATCCCCTTCCAGTGGTGGGACAACCTCCGGTGGTGGTTCCGCTTCCAGCGCCGGCGGGGCACTTTCCGGTGGCTCGGCCACAAGTGGAAGCCTGGCCTCAGCTGGTGGGACAGCTGCAAGCGGAGAAACTTCCTCTGGTGGTGGTCCGGCTTCCGGTGGTGGGACAGCCTCCGGTGGCGGTTCCGCTTCCAAAAACCAGATTTCCGAGAAAATTTCGGAAGCGGTTTCTTCTTCTCCGGACCTTGGAGAAAAGAAAATCACTGTGGCCGAAACCGACGCCGGAATCCGCCTTTCAATTCATGACCTGAAATTCAAGCCTGACTCTGATGAACTTATGCCGGGCGAAAATTCCCGTCTTGATGAAATTGCCGCTGTGCTTAAACTTGTTAAAGACAATATGTTTCTTGTAGAAGGTCACACTGCCGACACAGGATATCCTGAAGGAGAAATGAAAGTTTCCAAAGCCCGTTCCCGCAAGATCGCAGAAGAACTTGCAAAGCGGGGAATCGATACAAACCGCTTCATCTGTAAAGGATGGGGTGCTCTGAAACCGGCTGCCGACAACTCCACACCGGAAGGCAAGGCAATCAACCGCCGTGTAGAAATCACAATTCTGGAAAGCAGATAAATGAACGTTACTATTATCCAGCCGCCGCTGGTTCAGCTGAACACACCGTATCCTTCGGGAGCATACCTCAAATCGTTCTTTCAAAAAATGAAGGTTGGACAGTATTCTTTCATCGAAGACATAACCTGGTTTGATTTTTCTACAGCTCTGTTTCATAAGATTTTCTGCCGTAAAGGACTTTCAAAGCTTTTTGAACTTTCCGAAGCAGATGCTCTCAAAATGGCCGAAGAAAGTGACGAAGAGACTGCTTTCCAGCTCAGACGTTATGTTGCAACAAAAGACCGCTGGATAAACTGGATTGATAACATTATCGAAATACTTTGCGGAGGAAATTCTGCAAGGGAATTCTGCCACGAATTCGTGCGTTCTCCTTATGCTCCCCGCGGCAACAGAATGGAAAACTTTCTGTACGAGCTTGGGCGCGATGTAACAACCGATGATGCAAAAATGCTTGCAAGCTTTGCTCTTGCAGATCTTACCGATTACATAACCGCAGTGTTCGACAATGACTTCCGGCTTATCAGCTATGCGGAACATCTTGGAACAAGTACAGCTTCCTTTGACGACGTAATCCGCGGGCTCAAGAGTCCTGTTCTGAATGAATTCTACAATGAGCTTCTGGAAGAAAAACTTGAATCCTCCAAAAAAGAAAGCACCAGCCTGTTCCTGATTTCAGTTCCTTTCCCAGGCTGTTTTGAAGCGGCCGTTTATACTGCACAGAAAATCAGAAAAATCTACGGCGAAAAGGCTTTCATTGCCGTTGGCGGAGGCTATGTAAACACCGAACTCAGAAATCTTTCAGAACTTCGTTTCTTTGACTATTTTGATTTTGTAAGCTACGACATGGGTTACGGAAGCTACATTCATCTTCTTGAAAAACTTTCCGCCGAAATTCAGGATTCTGGAAATATTCCAAAAGAACTGATTCTGGACGGAAGCCCGTTGTACAAGGTTAAGTATCTCTGGAAAGAAAAAATAACCGGCTCTTCAGAATCAGTAATAAACAGTGAATCTTCTTTGAATGACGGACCGGGTTTCAAAAAATACGCCGAAGCAGAGTCAGAAATATGCCGCACTCTTATTCCTGATTTTTCCGCCATTGATTTTTCAGAATATCCTCGCCTTGCCGATGACACAAATCCTATGCATTCCATCTGGAATGACGGTTCCTGGCTTAAAGCCTACATGGCCCACGGCTGTTACTGGCATCGCTGTGCCTTCTGCGACACTTCCCTTGAATATGTGAACCGTTTCTGTAAAGTGGGAGCAGACCATCTTTGCGACGGCCTTACCGAACAGGCAAAAAAAACCGGTGTCTGGGGAATCCACTTTGTAGACGAAGCATGCCCGCCTTCAAGCATGGTGGAATTCGGAATACGGAACTGTGCGAACGAAACCTTGAACGGGCGCCGCCTTACCTGGTGGGGCAACATCCGTTTTGAAAAGACCTTCACCCGCGACATGGCCGACTTCCTTTCATATTCAGGACTTACTGCGGTAAGCGCAGGAATTGAAATTGCCACCGGCGACGGACTTTCTTCGGTAAACAAAGGAACAACAATCGAAAATATTGTTTCCGCTGCCTGTGCATTTAAAGAAGCCGGCATCCTTGTTCATTCATACATGATTTTCGGATTCTACCAGCAGAGCGAACAGGACCTTATAAACAGCATGGAAACCCTTCGCCAGCTTTTCAAGGCAGGGCTTCTGGATTCTGCATTCTGGCACAAGTTCACTTTGACATTGCACTCAACCGTTTACAAAGACTACTCGGAGGGAAAACTTCCGGGACTCAAAATCATTTCAGGTAAAGACGAAAGCGAAAAACGTTTTGCCGAAAATGACCTCCACTTTGCCGGTGAAAATAAATCTGAAAAATATTCTGAAGGCCTGAACGTTGCACTGGACGCCTGGATGCACGGAAAGAATCTGGATACAAACGTACAGCGCTGGTTCAAATTTGAAATGCCCCGGCCTTCAATTCCTAAGGATTATGTTGACCGGCTCATTGAAAAATACGAAGAACGCCGGGATGCAGCCTACAGGGAACCGCTTTCAGAAAAAAGCCGTGTCTTCTGGCTGGGCGGGAAACCGCTGGCTTATGGGGAAACGCTCACCTGGTTCTTTATGGGGCAGGAGCTGAACGGTCATTTTGCAAATGCTTCAAAAGTGGCAGAAGTTCTTTGCGGACTTATGCCGGGAACTTACGGAACAGAAAAAGCAAAGGAAGCTGTAAAAAAACTTTCCGCACTCTGTTCGGGAAAAGAACTTGGCCGTCTCAGGAGAGGCGGGCTTTGTAAACTGTAAGAACAGGAAAGCACAGATCAGTTCTGAAATTTACAGCCAGCCGTTTTCCTGTGCGCGGTTAATGTTTTTGTCGTACCAGTCTTTCAATTCAGGAATAGTTTCCACGGCAATTCCGATTCTTTTGTTTACCATTTCAACTGAAGGCTTTCCTTCTTTCCAGGTATGACCGTCTGTAAGGGTGTTGTGAAGATAAGGCTGGAGTCTGTCCATGGATGCAGCATATTTTGCTTCCTTTGTTTCCATGGCATCGAATTCTTCCCACAATGAACGAAGTTCCCGGCCAAGGTTTTCAGGAAGCTGTGAAAAGAGTTTATCGGCCGACTCCTGTTCTCTTTGCTCTTTATCTACGTTGGCGTTTACATCATATGCAAAAGTATCACCTGCATAGATTTCTACCAGATCGTGAACTATACACATCTGAACGGCTTTTGCTATGTCAGTTCCTTCAGGAGCATAGTCTTTGAAGAGCATACACATGAGTGCTATATGCCAGGAGTGTTCGGCATCATTTTCCCGCCGGCTTTTATCAACAAGAAGAGTTCTTCGCTCAATAGCAGTCATGCGGTCTACAAGAGCAGTAAATTTCAAAAGGTCGTTTATTTTTTCGTCATTACCCGGCAAAAAGTTTTCAACACTCATATACATTCCCCCAAAACGATTCTTTATTCTGCAAGGAATATTGTTCCGTTTGCTTTTCCGCTTACAAGGTTATCCAGAATATTTTCCTGGGAACCGTTTGCAAGAAGAAGTGGAATTCCATAGCTGGTAGTCTTTTCGGCTGCCTGAATCTTTGTTTCGATTCCGCCTGTTCCGAAAGCATTTGTATTTCCGATTGTGATTCCTGAACGCAGTGCCTTGATATCGGTTACGGTTTCAATAAGCTTGGCGTCTGGATTTGTCTTCGGATTGTCGGTGTAGATTCCGTCAATGTCGCTGAAGAGAATCAGAAGATCGGCACTCCAGAGAATTGCTGTGAGAGCTGAAAGGTTATCGTTATCGCCAATGGCAAATTCGTCTGTAGAAACTGAGTCGTGTTCGTTGATGATTGGAACTGCACCTTCGTCAGCCAGAGTGAACAGCGTATTGCGGATGTTCAGCGAACGATGGTCGTTTTCAAAATCTTCTTTTGTAAAGAGCAGCTGACCGATGTGGAGGTCCTGTTCGGCAAAAGCTTTTCTCCACTGAGTCATAAGTTCAACCTGGCCGATTGCACACAGAGCCTGACGGAAATGCACGTCCTTTTTGCGGGCCCATTCTTTGAGAGTTGAAACTCCGGAAACCTGGGCTCCCGAAGAAACGACTACCACCTGTTTCCCCATATCAATAAGGTTTTTGCACTGGCGGGCAAAACTCTGCATGAATTCTGTATTCTGGGTTCCGTCTGCTTTTGCCAGAGTATTGCTTCCGATTTTAATTACAATTTTTCTGGAAGACTTAAGAATCTTTGCAATATTGATACTGTTCGACATAGATTTTTCTTCACTCATTTATTTTCTCTCCTTTTATCTGATCTGTCCGTCACCGTCAATCAGATATTTTGTTGTAGTCAAAGCTTTGATTCCCATTGGTCCGCGGGCGTGGAGCTTCTGGGTACTGATTCCAAGTTCTGCACCGAATCCGAATTCTCCGCCGTCTGTAAAACGTGTTGAAGCATTTACATAAACACAGCTTGCATCAATGCGGTTCTGGAATTCGCGGGCGCGGGAACGGTCATTTGTAATGATTGATTCTGAATGCTTTGTATTGTGTGTGTTGATATATTCAACGGCTTCATCAAGATTTTCTACAGTTTTTACAGCACATTCAAGATCAAGGAATTCAAATCCGAAATCCTCTTCCTTTGCAGGAATCAGCCATTTTTCAGAACCGGCGGTTTTTGAAAGGACAGCATACGAAGATTCATCAGCATGAACCGTAACCTTTCCTTCAAAAACTTCTGCAAGTTTTGGAAGGAATGCATCCGCCACTTTTCTGTTTACCACAAAACATTCCAGAGCGTTGCAGACTCCAGGTCTCTGCATTTTACCGTTTTTAGCAATGCGGGCTGCCATTTCAAGGTCTGCAGATTCATCAATATAAAGATGACAGATTCCGCTTCCGGTTTCGATTACTGGAACCTTTGCAGTTTCTACCACCATCTTAATCAGGTTTGCACCACCGCGTGGTAAGGCCATATCAATCTTGCCAACCGCAGTAAGGATTTCTTTTACTTCGTCATGACTTTCGCAAGGAGCAAGTTCAATAGCTTCCGGAACTCCGCCTTCTACAGAAGCAAGACCGGTTTTGATTGCGTTTACAATGGCACGGTTTGAATTCATTGCAGATGAAGAACCGCGGAGAAGGATTGAGTTTCCGCTTTTATATGCCAGACAGAAGGCGTCTGCAGTAACGTTAGGACGGCTTTCGTAAATAATTGCCACAACCCCCACAGGAACTCTTACCTGGCGGATTGTAAGGCCGTTTGGAGTTTTCCATCCGCCAGTTTCTTCACCAATCGGATCGGTCTGAGAAATAACCTGCTGAATGCTTTCCAGGATTCCGTTGATTCTTTTGTCATCCAGCATAAGGCGGTCTACAAGACTTTCCTTCATTCCGCCTTCCCGGGCTTTCTGAACATCAATTGCGTTGGCTGCAAGAATCACGTCCTTCTGATTTCTGATTGATTCAATCACCGAATTCAGTGCTGCGTTTTTCTGATTTGCAGACTGCAGAGCCAGACGGTTTGTGCCGCCCCTCAAAGATTTACATATTTCATTAAGGTTCATCATTTTCTCACTCCTGTAAATTGCCCGTTTGGTAAAAAAAAGGGCTTCCTTACGGAAGCCTTTATTTTAGTAATTTGCCATGAAGTACATTCCGACCAGAACCGCCAGACGGCATTTTTCTTCTGACCAGTCACATTCCTTTGGCAGGCTTCCTATATACCACCAGAAAATCCCGAACATGGGGTCTATGCGGAGAGAATATTCAAGGAAGTCTTCTGACTCTGACTGTTTACCGAACATAAGGAAAACTGCTTTTCCAATAAGATCAAGGAAAGATTCGTAATGCTTTTTCCAGCTGCCTGTTTTTTCTTCAGAGAATTTTTCAAGCTGGTAAAGGAGACCTTCTTTGAGTGTAATATCAGACTTTTCTACCCAAGTCTTCTGGATAAGAAGTGTAAGATTGTTGTTGAAGCTGTGAAGAAGTTTTTCGGCTTTTTCATCATTGATTTTTGAGAATCCTGAAGAAGCACCGAATGCAACTGCAATTTTATCAGCAGCCTTTTCGAATTTTTCGGATTTATCAAGGAACTGACTCAATGCAGTTACTGTGTCTTTGTCCAAAAAATCTGCAATCAAAGTGTTTACATTTTCCATATATCAAAATATTAAAAGTTTATGGCAAAATATTCAATATATAGGGGATTTCCCAAATTTGACTAATCGAATTTATGGTCTAAAATGAATTAAATAATCCAAAATATATTGGAAAAGGAGTCTTTTTATGAAAATTAAATCAGTTTTCAGTCATTCTTTCAAAAAATACGGTAAAGTTCTGACAGGATACGATGTAACAGCTCTTCTGGCAAAACTCGATGAAAAAACAGAAAAACCTGCAAATGCAGTTATCTACGAACCAAGCGATTCAGACCTGGAAGCAATCATGGGAGATATTTTCTCTACAAATGCTTACGGCGGAATGCCAATCCAGATCGGTTACTGTAACGGTAACAACACAAAACTCAACTGTCTTGAATGGCACCGCGGTTCAGAACTTAACATCCCATCAAATGACTGTATTCTGATGCTGGCTTCACTTGAATCAGTTAAAAACGGAAAACTGAACACAAATTGTGTAGAAGCTTTCTACGTTCCAAAAGGAACAGTTGTTCAGGTTTACGAAACAACTCTCCACTACGCTCCATGTAACGCTGTAAAAGGCGGAGAAGTTTCTAAAGAAGGTTTCCGTGTAATCATCGTTCTTCCAAAAGACACAAACACAGAAAAACCAGCTCTCAAAGAAGTTGACTTCGAAGACAAACTCCTTTGGGCTCGCAACAAGTGGCTCATCGCTCACCCAGATACATCAGAAGCAAAAGCCGGTGCCTTCGTTGGCCTCATCGGACCAAACCTGGACCTGGCAAAGAACTAAATTAACTGAAAAGGAATAAAGTAAACGTTTAGAATATCATAAAGTTTTTCCTTTTTGATATTCTAAGCTGAAAATCTGCGCGAGTAAGAAAACCGTGCCACCAAAAGCACTCTGAGTGCGGTTCCATAGTTTCTTTGCCGCGCTCAGCGTGCAGCGAGCTATAGCGAGCGGTTTTGTGTGGCTGGTTTTCGCACGGGAGCAGATTTTCAAAGAACTAAATCAATTGAAAAGGAAAAACATTTATGAAAACAGTAGCCGGAATTGATATGGGTACACAGTCAATGAAAGTTGTACTCTACGATTACGAAAACAAAAAAACTATTGAAAGCGGCGCCTGCCCTATGGACCTCATTTCAGAAAATGACGGTACACGTGAACAGAAAGTTGAATGGTACGATGAAGCACTCAGCGTATGTTTTGGAAAACTTTCTGCAGAAGGACGCGCTTCTATCCAGGCTATCGGTGTTTCAGGACACCAGCACGGATTTGTTCCTCTTGGAAAAGACGGAAAAGCTCTTTACAACGTAAAACTCTGGAACGATACATCAACAACTGAAGAATGTAAGATTCTTACAGATGCTATCGGCGGAAAAGAAAAGATGGTTGAAGCCGTACAGAACTTCATGCTCCCAGGCTTCACAGCTCCAAAAATCTTCTGGCTCAAACGCCACAAGCCAGAAGCATTTGCAAATCTTGCTTACATCATGCTTCCACATGACTACATCAACTTCGCTCTTACAGGCGACTACGTAATGGAATGTGGTGATGCTTCAGGAACAGCAATCTTCAATTCAATCGAAAAGAAATGGTCAGAAAAAGTTTGCAACCTGATCGATGAAGGTCTCCTTGCAAAACTGCCAAAAATCATCTCTGACGACCAGCCAGCAGGTTTTGTAAACGCAGAAGCTGCAAAGAAATTCGGAATCCCGGAAGGAATCCCTGTTTCTGCCGGTGGTGGAGACAACATGATGTCTGCAATCGGTACTGGATGTGTTAAGGGTGGTACTCTTACAATGTCTATGGGTACTTCTGGTACTCTTTACGGATTCAGCGAAAAATCAGTTGCTGACCCTGAAAACGGAATCTCAGGATTCGCATCTTCTACAAACGGATACCTTCCACTGCTTTGTACAATGAACTGTACAGTTGCTTCAGAAGAAATCCGCGACCTGTTCCAGCTTGATGTTCGTGCATTCGACGATGAAGCTGCAAAAGCAAAACCAGGATGTGACGGTGTATTCGTTCTTCCATTCTTCAACGGTGAAAGAACTCCTAACCTTCCACATGGACGCGCTTCTATTACAGGTATGACTTACGCCAACTGTTCACGCGCAAACATTGCTCGTGCTGCCCTTGAAAGTGCAGTATTCAGTATGCGCGGCGGTCTTGACGGATTCAAAGCCCTGGGATTCGATGCAAAAGAACTTCGCCTTACTGGTGGTGGAGCAAAATCTCCAATCTGGCGCCAGATCGTTGCTGATATCCTGAACCTGCCTGTAAAAGTTCCTGTAAACTCAGAAGCTGCTGCATTCGGTGGCGCTCTTCAGGCTCTGTGGTGTCTTGAAACAAAAGCCGGAAACAAAGTAACAATGGCTGAACTTGCAGACGCTCACGTTGAACTGGACGAAAGCAAAACAACAATGCCAATCGCTGCAAATGTTGAAGCTTATAACAAAGCATACGAAGACTACAAAGTTATCCTGAACCAGGTTAGCCCGCTGTATGTTTAATTTCTGATTGAGTTAAATAAAAAGCCCGTTCCGTGAAAATTTTCGGAACGGGCTTTTTGTTTCTTAAAGAGCCAGAATCTTACTATTCATTGATAATATTTACTTTTGCAGAGTAAGGTTTATCGATATCAAAACAATTGAACTTCAGCTCGCGGGCTTTATTCTCATGTGCAGTATTTGCATACATTTCCATGAGTTCAGAATATTTGCACTTATATGTTTCTATAAAGCTCTCATCACCCTTATTTTTCCACCAAGATAAAAATCTTTCTTCCCATGCAAAACCGATACCAGCCCAGTGCCCATCAGCTTCTTTATCAGCTAAGGCACGTTCTTTACTATATGATACTACTAATTCAATAGTGTAATCCTTATACGGTTCAAGTTTTTCAAACTTCATGATGTTACCGTTTACAGCTGTATCCCAAAGCTGAACTTTATCTACCCATTTAGCATAAACCTTTTCTGAGAGGTTTTTAGTAACATAATCAGTTCCGTCTTTTGTTTCTGTCCAGCCTGCGAAAATATAACCTGATTTCTTTGGATTAGATGCAAGCAAAACTGAGAGATCTTTTATTTCTGAAGCATTGTTTATAACTACGGCGTCTGTTTTTCCATTGATATTTCCGCCGTTCAGATCAAATGTGATTGTTGCAGGACGCTCTTTAACATACCCCACAAAAGAATTAGTTGTATCTTCATAGATGTTCGGTTCACGAGTAAGATAATGTTTCTGGTCTTTCCATCCGCCGTAATCTCCCCAGTAGATTTCACCAACACCGTGATCTTTGATATCAGTTGTATAGATATAAGGTGTAACCAGCGTTTTCCATGCATTTACCTGAGCCATACATTTTGTTTTGTTCCATGGCGAATCTGATTCCTGTGAAGAAACTTCCAGCAGGGCTGCCTTGAACATTGCAAGATATTCAGGAACTTCAAGCAGGCGGTCCATAAGAGGACGGTTACATTTTTCTCCTGATGTTTTTGTTCCCCATGTAAGCGGGTTTTTAAGAACACCGTCACCGTCAATTGACTGTCCTAATGTGTTGTCAAAGTCAAACGGAATAAAATAACACTTATTTGTACCCTTATCCCCGTTATCGAAATACAGATAATAGTTGTTTGCGTTTCCCCAGTAATCATCATCGTTTCCACAGAGAATATTTACTGCGTATGTCTTGATGAAAAGATCAACATCAAACCATTTTTCATAGAAAGCTTTACGTTTTTCAATTCCTTCTGAAGTATTAGCGTTGTATTTTTTCAGATCATCCAGTTCTTTGATGAATCCCTTGATATAACTTCTTGCACGGTTAAGTTCTGATTTGTTTGTCTTAAGGTCATAATTGTATCCTTTCCAGACAGACTTCCATGCAGATTTTGCCTTGTGGGTATTCTTGATTTCAATGTCTTCTACACCAAAATTATCGTCGGTGGTTGGGAGGAGATCTCCGCCGCAGCACTTCCAGAGGTCGCCGTTATTGTTCTTCCAGGTTTTCTTTCCGTCATTATTTTTTTCTGAACGGGCCTTAAGAGACTGTTTGTTTACTTCCTCAAACATTTCGTAAACACCGAAATCAACCTTTGTCTTTGCGCAATTTGAAATATCAGTTTTTACTGTTCCGTCTTCAGCTACGTCTTCAATGAAGTTGATGATAACCTTTGTGTGGCTTGCACGTGGAACTGAGATAAGACCACGCTGGTGGAACTGGTCATAACACATGATTTCGCGGGTAAAGGCAGCATCCATGCGTTTGAGAGCTACACCTTTCATTGCTTTTGACATCTTACAGTCATCATTATCGAATGGTTCAAAATCTACCTTGAAATGTGACTGGCGGTAATCATTGTCACTGCAGGTTGCGGCATACGAATAATAATTCGCACTCCAATCTTCATTCATTTTTTTGTTTCCGCATTCATCTGTTCCGTGATCTTTTCCCTGAGGGCGGAAACGGCTTGTGTTTCCACGCAAACGAAGACCGATTCCATTCATCTTCCAAGTCTGGCCGTCTTTTTCGTATGTGTAAGATTCACCTATTACAAGATTTTCATTTTTGTAGAAGTAATCGAAATACTTCAGCATCTTATTCCATTCACTGCGGCGGATTTCGATTGTTGTGAATCCCATTGTCGTATTGTTGAATATGAAATCCAGGGATTTTGCAGGATTTGCATCTACTTCCGGGTTTGTGCTGGCAGGATAGTCTGCTCTGTTTCCTAAAGGAACCGATTCGTAAGTTTCTCCACTACCGGAAGTTTCTCCTCCTCCGGTTCCAGCCTGGCATGAAACTGCCAGAAGACCAGCCATAGCACAGGCAAGCATAGTACCCAGGATTTTTCTGAACTGTGTTTTTATCATATCTTTTACTCTTTATTTCCAGAGGTATTTTTCAATATAGTCGATTCTGCTTCTGACAAAATCAGTCTGAGGTGCAGCTGAAGCTCCACCTATGTCTTTTCCGCACTTCTGGACTTCGCTATCGGTTTTTGCTGCTACTGCCTTAAGATTTGCAGTTCCAATCTTATTCCATTTTGCACGGAGCATCTGGCGGAACCATGGTGCATTATTGAACAGAATGAACCATGGGTGTGACCGCTCTGCTTCATCTTCCAGCAGTTTTCTATTCTGCCAGGCGCCGGCAAAATACTGAGTTTTTCCGTTCCAGTATGCCCCGCCATCTCTGTCGGAACTTATTGGAGCATAACCCCAGTTGAAGTCCCATGGACATTCAAAAGTAAATTTGCCGTATTTCTGGTCTGCAGTTTTTGTAAAATCTATAGCCATGTAAAGGCTTCCTGCCCCTACATCATTATCGCGTACAAGTTCTTCAAGAATCATTTCATTGCATAATGATTCAAGATCAACTACTGCATCACATACTTCTTTTGCACTGGTGAATTCCGGAGCCGGAACCATGTTGTAGTTTTCATCAAACTTATAGAATTTGCCTTTCTCGATTGCTTCGTAACAGATATTCCACAGGTTCTTTGTGTATTTCTTAATGAACTCAACCTGAGCATCCGAATAAATATCGCTCTTTACAGTAAAGTCATCTGATGGACAGCCTCGGGCCTCTCCATTAACATCTGTTATTTTTACACCTTTCTGTTTGTTTCCCCAGACATCAAATTCAATGTTGTCTTCTTCAACAGAAGAAAGATACGACAGGTTGAAGTGGTAGTCTTCTTCTCCTTTTGAACAGCCGTCACCAAAATAACGGCCTCCATTTTTTACATCATCCCAGGCGTAGTTGTCCAGTTCAATCATGTATCCGATCTTGTTTTCTTTGCTCTTTTCCTTATTTTCGTCTACATCAACACGGCCGTTGTTTACCTGACTCTGTTCACAAAGAAGATAAACTCCTTTATATTCATCATTTACAAAAACATGAACGAAGGCGCAGTCTGAAGCATAGTACTGATAAGAACTAGTTTTATAGATTTCGTGAGCCAGATTAAAACCTAAATAATCCTGAGCATTGAATCCTCCGGCTTTAAGAAGTACCCAGCTCTTATATTTCTGGCCTCCGTGCAGCCCGAGCATATTCTGTTTGCTTTCAAACTTGATTCGGTATGGCTTGTCTTTTCCATATCTGTCATCGGCTGTAGAGTTTCCTCTTACTTTTACCTGACCTTTCTTTGAAAGTTTGTATGAATCAGAACAGTTTATTACATCAATCATAGAAGTGTAGTATTCTTTCTTTAATACCGGTTCACGATTTTCTGTAGTAACAAAAATCATTGGAACGTTATATTTTCTGCTGTAATTACTTATTACTGAATTACGGTAATCTGCAAAAAGTGCATACTGTTCGTCAAAAGAAAGATCCGAAGTCTTTACTGTTTTATCATAAGAAAGCTGCAGTTCCAGAATTTTGAAACAATGTCCGGTCATAAGGAGTCCTTCTTTCTTAAGCGATTCTACTTCGGACTCGCTTAATGTGATGGTAACAGCGTAAGTTTCATTATTATTAAAGCTCAGTTTAGTAATAATGGAACCGTCTTCTCTTGTTTCGGTAGTTTTATGAGGTTCTGGTGTACACACAAAATCAGAGAAAGTGTAATAATTGTTCCAGTTTGCTGAACGGAATTCTGCTACCCAGTACTGCATGCCATCAGGTGCAGGAGCTATACGGCATACTTTAAAAGTAATCGTATCTCCTGCTTTCACATTTTCAAACTTTTCTTTTGATATGCCATAAGAGCCCCAGTCGATGATTTCGTATGGTTCACTTATAAGAGTATCTTCCGTTTTTACTGTTTTTGTTTTTATTTCCAGTTCCGGCTTCTTTACATTACTTGATTCCGATCCAGGCATTTCACATCCGCTCATAAGAACCAGAAGTAACGCCGCCATACAAACAAGAACTTTTTTCATATCTTCTCCTTTTTCCCTTTGTGTTTTTTAAAAACAAAAAAGCTCTGCCGAAACAGAGCTTTTGAGTTACTGAATTATTTTACTGAAGTGATGTGAGGATTTGGTCCCTCGTACCAGTACAGGAAACCTTCCAGATCAACTGTGGTTCCAACCTTCAGATTTTTGACTGCTTTGTAAACTTCTGTGGTGTTGTCGCAGAGGTAAGACTCAACAGTAAAGGTGTAGGTTTTTCCGTTCTTCGAAACCTTGAAGTACAGGTCGTCTCCGTCCTGACCGGCCCCGTTCCACTTGTAAAGGAAAGCGGCACCATCAGCATTTGCCGCTTCAATTTTCATTCCTTTGAAAGAAACCAGGCGGTTCTGGTAAGTAATCAGACTGTTTGTTCCAAGCACGTCTGTTACATCAGTTGGCTTTGCAACGTATTTTCCTTTGATGATTTCGTATTTTGCATCTACGATTTCAACTTCACCGGACCAGGCTGCTTTGTATCCTGTTACCTTGATTTTTGTTCCAGGAACCAGTTTGTCATATTCTTCCTTAGAACAAGCCATGTTATAAATAAAGTAGGCTCCGTCTTTGTCCTGTGTGTAGAATGTTCCTTTGTTATCCCACCAGGACTGCTTTGCCTGTACGTAAGTTTCAACAACTACTTCTGAATCAAGTGGAGCTGCAGCGTATTCAGCGTAAGTCATAACACCTGCACTCTTCTTTTCCGACTTTGCTTTGGCACAAGCTGCAGAAAGCACTGTAAGTGCAATCAGAGCAACAGCAAAAAGCTTTTTCATTTTAATACCTCTTATGATTTTCAAAAGACCCCTTCAACCAGTTCAGGGACCATCTGATAAAAAAAATTGTTCTATTTTGGAGAAAATAGAACAATTTTATTATAAATTACCCTTTATTTTTCTTCAACTGACAAAATCAGTTTACAAAAGGAATACTTCCTGTCCGGCTCATGATTCCAAGAACGACTACAAGAATTCCTACAATAAAGCACATAAAGTCCCTGAAGCAGAACGGATAACGCTTAAGACAGCTTCCTGCCTTGCGGTATTTGAAGCCGCGAAGATCTGCGGCAATGGCAAGGCTCTGTGTTTTTCTTACAGAAGAAACCAGAAGCGGTGCACAAAGCGGAAGAATCAGTGCGATTTTTTTGAACGGATTTTTTGTGTCCAGTTCAATTCCGCGGGAAGTCTGTGCTTCAATAATGCCCGCCATTTCCGATGCAAAAACCGGAATAAAACGGATTGCTGTTGTAAGAGTAAAAGCGTACTTGAACGGAATGTGCCATTTTTCAACCAGAGCGTTGGAAAGGTCACCAAGTTTTGTTACCGAAAGCATGATTGCAAGAGGCAGTGTTCCGCAGCTTAAGCGCAGAACAAGACAGGCTGCATTGTAAGCACCGCGGTCTGTAATCTTGATGAACTTCCACTGGAGGGCAACGCCTTTTATTACCATTACATCACCTGTTCTGATTACAAGAACCTGGATAATGAAAAGGAATATGGCAATCTTTGTGAGTCCTTTGAGAAGTGAATATGTACGCTGAGGAATTCCACATACACATCCAAGAACAAAATTGAAAACCAGAAGTCCGAAAAGAACAAAAAGATTTCCAGAAGAAAAACATCCGATACAAACTGTGAATGCAAAGATCAGTTTGGTTACAGGATTCATTCTGTGGAAAACCGAGTTTCCGGGAACATAGTCCAAAAAGCCTTTCATCAGTTTTCCTCCTTCTTATTGTCTGAATCGTCATCGAACTGGGCGTTGGTAAAAGCATTGCTTTCAAGAACAGGAACCAGTTCTTCCGGGTATCCGTCTGCGTGGATTTTTCCGTGCCCAACAACCACCATGCGTTTTGCATAATCGCGAACGATTTCCATGTCGTGGCAGACCATGATAACTGTAGTTCCGTTTTCGTTGAGTTCACGGATGGCGTTCATAAGTTCAATACATTCCTTGTAGTCCAGACCGGTTGTAGGCTCATCAAGAATCATGATTTCAGGATGAACAGCGATGATGGAAGCAAGGGCAAGCTGCTGGCGCTGACCGCGGCTTAAAGCAAACGGCGCCATTTCGGGATCAAAGTTGAAACGCTTGAGGATTTCTTCTGTGCGTTCATTTACGTTCGGCAGCTTAAGAGCCTTAAGGCCGAAAGCAATTTCGTCGCGGATGGTGTAACAGCACAACTGGCGGTCAGGATTCTGGAAAAGGAATCCTATGTGTTTGGCAATTACGCTGTTGCGGGTCTTCTTTGAATCCAGCCCGTTGATGGAAACAGTTCCTGAAGCAGCCTTAAGGATTCCTCCCATAAGTTTGCTCATTGTAGATTTTCCGGATCCGTTTTCACCTGTGAGCGCAAGGAAATCGCCTTTATATACGTTGAAGTTTATATTCTGAATAAGATAGTTTTCATCGTATCCGAAGCTGACATCTTTAAGAGTAAGAATCGGGTCAGATGAAGTTTCATATGTTCTGAACTGTGTTTTTTCTGCAGAAGATTTTTTCTCTCCGGCAGCAGCTTTCTTTCCTTCGTTTACAAGTCCGTCAAGGATTTTGCCGACACGTTCGTGGTTAAGTCCAAGATCAGCAAGCTCATCGCGGTGAGCCAGAACTTCCTGAACAGTTCCGTGGAACTTGAGTTCGCCTTTTTTTAGAACTGCAAGATGATCTGCAAATTCGCAGAGTAGTCTGATTTTCTGTTCGATTACAATAACTGTAATTCCGAACTTTTCGTTCAGTTCTTTTACGACACGGAAAATATTGCGGCTGGCACTTGGGTCCAGTTCGCCCGTTGGTTCATCAAGAACCAGAATCTTTGGACGCAGTGCAAGAATTGCAGCAATGGCCACTTTCTGTTTCTGGCCGCCCGACAGTCCCGAAATGTCGCGTTCGCGCAGGTTTGCGATTCCCATTTCGTCCAGAACCCAGTCAACACGTTTTGCGATTTCATCTTTTTCGAATCCGAAGTTTTCCAGCCCGAAAAGGATTTCATCTTCTACTGAAGAACAGGTCATCTGGCTGTCGATGTCCTGGAAAACACTTCCGATTTCCAGAGCAAGCTGACATGCGTCTGTATCAAAAACATCCTTGCCGTTTACAAGAATCTTTCCGAAATATTCACCTTTATAATGATGGGGGATGATGCCGTTGATGGCATAGCTGAGGGTAGTTTTTCCGGCGCCTGAAGATCCTATAACGCCCAGGAAATCCCCTTCAGGGATTTCCATGGAAACGTTTTTCAGAACTGTAGTTTTCGAATCGCCGTAGGAAAAACTGAAATTCTGTAGTTCGATCATTCTATTTCAATGTTTTCTTAAGCGGGTAGTAAAGCACCTGTACGATAATTGCGTTGAATACAGCTGTGAAGAATACGATAGGAACAAAAGCAGCAAGAGCAGCTGGATCAGACTTGATTACAACCATAAGGAATGTTGCAAAAATACCGCCTGAAACGATTGTACTCAGGAATGTTGCTACCAGTGGCATGATGTCTACTTTTCCACCAATTTTTGGCATTGGGATTTTAATAAGAAGACACATAACAAGTGCTCCGAAGAATTCTGAAAGGAAGTTCAGGTAAGGAGTTCCAGGGAAGAACTGGCAGATTGCACCGGCAATAATTCCGATGATCATTGCTTCGAATACTCTTGGGCGGATAAGAACAATAGCCATACAGTACATGGCAATGATGAAGTTAGGTTTCATTCCGAAGAAGTTTACTACTGAACCTACAAAGAACTTCAGAACTGCACCGGCAGCCAGAAGGATTGCTGTAAGAACCAGTTCACGGATTGAAAGGCCTTTTTTTTCTACTGTTGCAGATTCACGGCGTGCACCTGCTGTTTCATTTGTTTCTGTTGTGTTGATTTCGTCAGACATTGATTTCCTCCAAAAAGCCGCTTTATCCGGCTCTGTTACTATAAATAGTAACATCACTTTATGTTACTGTCAACAGAAACATAAAAAATGTACGCTTTTTATGAGTCTCCCATAAAAACTGACTCCCGGTCGCAACAACGACCGTCAGAACCGCTAGATAACGTTCACGGTCAGCAGAGACGAAGAAGCGGTAATTAAATTGTCACACGGATTGGATTTTGCTAACGCAAAATCTCTTATAAATAATCTTCTCTTTTGATAAAGATTTATTCATATAAAAAATTATAAGATTACAAAAAATTATTTATACAAAATTTATGTTTTAAAATGAGGCCAACTTAACCATTATTCAAATTTCTTCTTAAAAGGATGACGTTAGTCATCCCG
>JAZLIM010000062.1:0-6985 GCA_045617385.1 Treponema sp. | reverse complement strand
ACACGTATTATAGTTACTTTCCCGGAAGACGGAACTATTACAAAAGTTAAAGCTGCAGTTTCACCGGACAGATCTGGAACTTCTGAAGAAAAAGAAGATTTGGAAATTACGCAGGGAACAAGTGAAAAAGTCTGCATTTTTCAAAAATCAGATCTTCCGTCTGCAGTAAAGCAGTATGCGGTTTTCTGGTTCTATGACAGCCAGGAAAAACTGGTTTACAGCACAGCAGAAAGTCTTCAGATTATGGGCGGGAAAACCTCTGCTTCAAGAATCGACATAACATCAGACTTCTTCAACCGGAGAAACGTAACAGTAACTTTTAATATAGACGGAAGCACATGGGCCGGCACAGATGTTACTGTGATTGTAAAAGATTCTGACGGAAAGACTTACCCTCTCACTTCAAACAATGACCGAACTTTCTCAGGAAACATTGCTCCGGGTTCTTACGAAGTTATTGTTATTCCGAACGGTTCTCAGGAAGAAATCAGAACAGGAATAACAATTGATACAGAATCAGAAGGAAGTGAATCTTCTATTGATAAAACTGTAAGCTTCTCTCCTATAACAATTCCGGACGATAACAAAATCACATTAAAACCTGAAAGCGGAGTTGCAGGAACAGACGGTTCCGGGAAAGTGATTGTTCCGAATGGAAAAGACTTTACTCTGAAAGTGGAAACAAAACCTGGATACAAACCGGTTAATGCAACTGAAGGAACTCCAAGTACAGGCACAATAAATATTGGCGGAAAAGATATTACTGTAACTCAGAGAGAAGACGGAATTTACGAAGGTACTCTTACATTAAACACAACAACAGATGCTGCAAATATTGGTAGCGAAATTACGATTACGGATAACTGTGCAGCAATTGTATATACAATTGAATATGTATTCAAATATACAGAACGTGGTAATTTCTTACCTTACATCGTTGATGACCCATCTGAATATACTAAATATAAAACATATACAGTTGATACGCCTTTCACCTTCCCGACTCACAGTGAAGGCTTCAATAATTATGCATCATTCCCTTACGATCTTGGTGGCTGGCATATTCTTCCAAGTTCTCAGTACGAAGCTCCTGACAAAGGATTTGATGAAAACACATATTACCTTTCAATTCCGGCTGGAACAACAGGAAATATTCATGTAAGGCCTAAATGGATAGATAAAGGGGCCGTAAACTTTACTGTGGAGACCTGGAAAGAAAAAGCAGAGTCAACAGATACTTCACTTTCTGAAAACTACGAAATCACTACCCGTACAGAAAATGGATTCGAAGGAACCCAGACGAATATCAGCGCAGAAGAACTGAACGGGTTCAACGTCCCTGTAATAACACAGACAACAATCGCAAATGATGGTTCTTCTGTCGTAACCGTAAAATACACACGCAAGAACATCACCCTTACCCTCAATGCCGGTGACGGAAACTGGAGCGATTCAGCAAGCAAGACAATCTCAGGTAAATACGGTGCATCAGTAACAAACGCTTACGGAAATCCTGAAAGAGAAGATTTCGCCTTTGCAGGATGGAATACAAACGGAGGTACACTCCCGGCCACATTCCCTTCTTCTGATGCTGCATACACAGCAGTATGGACAAAGACTAAAGCAAACTACACTGTAAAATACTTCATCGAAAAGGCTGATAATTCAGGTACTTTTGAACAGGACCTTACAAATTATCCTGACTTACCTCTTAAGGGAACAATCGGAGCAACAGCTACCGCCCCGGCTCCTTCTGTTCCTTCTGGTTTCACTTACGCAATTGATACTGCCACTATTACAGAAGACGGCAATGCAGTGGTAAAGGTTTATTACAAACGAAATCCTGTTTCCCTGAACTTTACACTTGAAAACTCTACAGGCGGTAAATGGAATGACGGAACAACCGGAATAAAAACAGTAACAGGAAAATACGGATGTATAGTAACCGGAGTCCCAGTTCCTGCCCCGAATGAAGACTATTCTTTCCTCGGCTGGTTTGCAGACGAAAATTCCGTAACTATACCTGGAACCTTCCCGTTAACAGGAAGCACTTACGAAGCCCGCTGGAATCTTGAGAAGGTTGCATACTCTATCCGCTACATAAAAGACGGAGCTGAATGGACAGAGCATTCATACCCAACAAGCGGTAAGGCTGCTGTTGGAAGCACAACCAGTGTAACAGCACCAGACATTACAGGATACACCGGCATCGTAACCAACACAGTACTTAAACCGGCCGCAGCACAGAATGTAGTTGAAGTTACATACATAAAGAATGACATTACTTATACATTTGACCCTGCAGGCGGAAACTGGAGCGGAAGTACAGAAAATAAAACTACAACAGGAAAATACGAAGCACTTATTACAAAACCTGGAGATCCTTCGAAAGAGGGTCTCATCTTTGCCGGCTGGGCTGATGCAGACGGAACTGCTATTGGAAGCTATTACGGAAGTGAAAACAAAACTTTCTATGCAGTATGGAAAACTTATGTTGCCGGAAGCGGAATCAATACATTCAATCATGTAACAATCAACCATACTGAAAGCACTCATACTCTTCAGGCAGTAATTCCTTATGAAGATTCATGGACTTATGTATGGTATGACGCCATTACACTGAAAGAACTTGGACGCACCTCAGAAATTTCAGTTACCGGAAAAGGAAAGCATACAGTTATTCTTCTTGCAACTGACAGCCATAGAACAGAATTCACCGCAACAGTTGAGTTCGAAATAAAATAAGATTTTAGGAGCAGAACAATGAAAAAGACACGATTATTTTTAGCCATTACTGCTTTTACAGGAATCATTCTTTCCTGTCATAACACAATTGAACTCATTCCTCCTTCTTCTCAGGGGCATGGCAGTTCTTCTGTTTCTGCAGAATCTGACAAAGTATACATTTCGCTTACACTTCATAATGGAGCAGAAGAGATAAGAACCGCCATGCCTGTGGTTCAATGGGGAGAATATTACTACACACTGAAAGGAAAATATGCCCCAACTGTAGAAGGACTTTCTACCGCTGAAGAAGGACTCCTTGTTCCAAAACAGCCATTCTCGGTTTTTGACCAGGGAAACAGACTTCCGCTAACAAGAGGATATTACATCTTTACCCTTACAGGTTATAAAGACGACACACCGGTAATAGAAGGCATTTCTGCCATTACTGACTTAACTTCTGGCGGGAGAACAGTTCCTTTCCGTATGTTTGCCAAGGAAGGAAGCAAAGGAAATGCAAAAATAACTGTTTTCTTTCCAGCATCTGTTACAAAGGTTTCAGCCTGGCATTCAACCAATTTCCTTGGTTCAGAAGGAAAAGACAAAGAAAAGGACTTCACTGATTTTTCAGATGGAACAAATAAGATTGAATACAGTCTTACAGATTTGCCAAGCGGTATTCCTCAGTATGCACAGTTCCGCTTTTATGACAATGAAGGTTCTCTCATTGCAAGCCGTTCAGAAAGCATCATAGTTGTAGGAGACGAATCAAAACTTTCCGAATCAACATTGATTATCACAATGGACTCCCTGCACACTTACAATGTTTCTGTCTCACTGCAACAGAACGGAAACGACTGGATTTACAGCAACCAGGAAATCGTTCTCAAAGACAAGACAACAGGAAAAGAATATATCCTTATCGATAAAGACGGTGACGGTATATATGACGGAACCTTTACAGGAACTGCAGCAGAAGGCATTTTTGAAATCTATATCAAAAAAGAAGGCTCCGACGAAAAAACAGATATAGGTCTTGAGTTCAACACTTCTGAAGAACAGAAGACTATCAACTTTGTAACAGTTACTACTCCAACAGACGGGGGCGTTCAGTTTACTCCGGACTTCCCTCTTTCAGGCGGAATTCCGGGAAGCGAAACAAACCAGTACCTGATTCCGGAAGGCGGCTCTGGAATTGAGTTTACAGTTGAACCAAAACCTGGATACACAGCTGCAAACGGAGGAATCACTATAAACGGCTCAGTTCCAGCCGACATTAATCAGGAAAAGCCTGGAGTACAGATAAAACTGGATTCTGCATCAGCCGGAACAAAAATTACTACCGGTGGAACAAGCGTAATTGTATACACAATTTCTTATGACCTTGCAGGCGGTAAATGGGCTTCCGGTTACCCTGCTCCTACCTCATACACAGTAGAAAATTACACTACAGTTAATCTTCCAAAATACGGAGACCTTACTTTGGCTGGCGGAAAAACCTTTGACGGATGGCGGGATGCCGGCGGGGCAAAATTTGCCGCTCTCAAGGAAGGCCAAACAGGAAACCTGACACTTACTGCACTGTGGAAAGATGGAATTGCCATGGATGTCGGAAAAGATTCTGATTCAATTACAGAAAAAGAAAAAAACGAATACCCTGACATCAAAGGAAAGATTTTTGCATGTGGATTTTCACTCATCATTAATTGGAAGGAGGGAAAGCCTTCTACTGGTAAAACCGAAGTTTATTACGACTACAACAGCGACGGTGAAATAAACGGAGACGACAAACTGGTTGATGATTACCAGGACTTTACAGACTTCAAGCTGATGGCAGGAACCAAAGACGGAGACCAGCCTGCTTCTGACTTCAAATTTACTGTTCTTGGTGGAAAACTTGCAGGCCTTGAAGGTTTGGGCAAAGACAAACTTAACACCTCTACTGTAAATATCAGCGGAAACTCAACCCAGATTGGAAACGAAAAAACAGGTATTATTCTTGAAAGCCTTACAAATGAATGTGTTAACGTTACAGGCCGGATGAGCGGAGACTACAGCAACACTCTTGTTTCATCACACAAATATGAAGCAAACCATGGTTACTATAAGGTTGCATATATCAACAATCCTTCATATGCACAGCTTGGTAAATTCAAATGCCTTTACAAGGCAGATGACAGTGACCTTCTTTTGAGTATCATGGATCAGGATCAGGGAACATCAAAAGTTATTTACCTTGCAAACCCTAATCCTATTGCCCTTCCGCCTTCTCTTGGTACCCCTGGTGAAAATGTTGATGGTGGAGTTCTCTGGCTTGAAATTTCCGATAATGTTTATTCAAAAACAGACTTTACTCTTGGAGACACTACAACCATCTCTATTCCTTGTTCTGTATTCAGTATTGCAGTAAGTAACGGAACATTCAGTCTTACCTCTACAGAAATGAAGGACGACACAGGCAATACGCTTGCAACAGACAACCTTGGACAGACCAGTGACGGATATAGTACTGAACTTTCGGATGACACAGAATACATTTATCTTCATATGTTCAGTAAAAGCAACCAGATAACGGCTGCTCGTGCAACAGAGTTCTTAAAGAAGGTTATATTCAAGAAAGCCAGCGAAACTGAAGAAATCAAGATTTCTATAAACCTGGAAACTGTTCCTTACGAACTGATTACTGCCGTTGATCCGACTCTGGAAAACTTCAAATATTATGACGGAAGTTTCTATTTGAATGTAAATGAAAGTGTTACTTGGGATGTTGCTTATCAAAATGCAAAATCAACAATTTTCAATGGAATGAACGGATACCTTATGACTATTACGTCTGAAGTTGAGAACATTTATATTTTCAAACAATTAAAAGCAAGTATGGCCTGGACTGGAGGCTGCCGAATGAAAGCTTCTGAAGGGTATGATAAAAACGAATATTCATTTAGTTCCACTGATGAGTCTGAATTTATATGGCAATGTGGTCCAGAAGCCGGGAAGATATATTGGACTGGGAAAACAACAAAAGATGGAGCTAAATGTCCTGAAGGTATGTATGCTTTATGGGGTAAAGTTTCGGGTCTTTTTGGAATAAGCACAGCTGAACCATCTGGAGGAAATGAAAACTGTATGCAATTTTATTCAGACGGAAAATGGAACGATGTTAAATACAATATAAAAGATGATAAAAATGCAAATAAAAACTTCATTCCTCAGTCATATGTTGTAGAATTCCGTCCGTATGAAACAATATACGGCACACAGAAAGCAAACTACCAGTCAGTTTCACTGGATGCATCATACTAAAAGGAGAGCTTTATGAAAAAACTTTTATCTGTACTTATCACATCCACTCTTCTCCTCTTCCCTGCCCTGGCACAGGAAGCAGAAGATATCGATGACTTTACAGATTCAGAAATTACAGTTGAACCTGAAGTTGAAAATGAACTTGGACCTTCTCTTCCTATAAAAATTGGGGGAGATTTTTCTTTGGCAGTTCCAATCGGATCACTAAACGAATTTGCAAAAGTCGGATTTGGAGGAGGAATAGATTTCGAAATCGGAATTCCTATCCCTCTGGTACAGCATCTTCCGTTTGTTGGGATGCTTTTCAGAAACTTTGGAGTCGGTGCAAAAGTTAATTATAATTATCACCTTCCAAAATCTGAAGATCTTTCAAGCGTTATGGATATTCAGATCGCAGCAACTGCAGTGACATCAATTCCTCTCGGAACTTCAGGATTATGCGCAGTCCCTGAAATTGGAACCGGTCTTGCTGTAAATCTGCCACAGGAAAAGACTGAACCTAAGACCTTAAAACCTGCGTACACCGATCAAATTTATACTTTCGGAATAGGCCTCCGCTTTGCACATGAAAAACTTTTGAACAGTAAACTGGAACTGGCGCTGACACCTGTATATTCGGTTTCTCCGGAACACGGTACTGCCGTCCAGAACTTCACATTCAAACTTGGTGCCCTATATAAAATCAAATAAAATATAATCAGTTAAAAAGAAAAAGCTTTCTGCAACGGTTCACACCGAAGCAGAAAGCTTTTTTTTTGCAGACTGACGCCTGCTTATGAAGTCATAATCCTATTCGAGAATAGCTCCCTTATCTGCGGAACTTACCAGTTTAGCATATCTTGCAAGGTAGCCTGTTTTTACTTTTGGTTCAGGGCATACCCATTTTGCTTTGCGTTCTGCAAGAACTTCATCGCTTACTTCGAGGTGGATCTTGTAGTTGTTGATATCCAGAGTAATC
>JAZLIM010000061.1:0-17647 GCA_045617385.1 Treponema sp. | reverse complement strand
GTTAAGGGAGATCCTTCATCTCCAGTTGGAGTTCCAGAATCATTCAACGTACTGGTACAGGAACTTCGTGGTCTGGCTCTGGATTTCAGTATCTATGATGCCAAGGGTAAACAGATTGCTTTGACAGAACGTGATCAGGAGCTTATCGACAAAGCTTCATCAGGTTTTGAAAAGGAGAATGCAAATGCGTGATGTACAGGACTTCGACTCACTGAAAATTAAACTCGCTTCACCGGACACCATCCGTGCATGGTCTTATGGTGAAGTTAAGAAGCCGGAAACTATCAACTATCGTACACTCCGTCCGGAGCGCGACGGTCTTTTCTGTGAAAAGATTTTCGGTACTACAAAAGAATGGGAATGTTACTGTGGTAAATTCAAGTCTATCCGCTATAAGGGTGTGATTTGTGACCGCTGTGGTGTTGAAGTTACTCACTTCAAGGTTCGCCGTGAACGTACAGGTCACATTGAACTGGCAGCTCCTGTAAGCCACATCTGGTACTACAAGTCTGTTCCATCACGTATGGGACTTCTTCTTGACCTCCAGGTTGCACAGCTCCGTTCTGTTCTGTACTACGAAAAATACATCGTTATTGATCCGGGCGATACTGACCTTAAAAAGATGCAGCTCCTGACAGAAGATGAATATCAGACAGCTGTTGATCACTACGGTTCTTCTTTCCAGGCCGACATGGGTGCTGAAGCTATCAAGACTCTTCTTGATGGTCTCGACCTTGATGAACTGGCAACAGAACTCCGTCAGAAAATGATCGAAAAGGGTGCTAAGAGTGACGCACGTCTTCTTAAACGTATCTCTATCGTAGAAAACTTCAGAAGCTCTGGAAACAAAGCTTCATGGATGATTCTTGACGTTATTCCGGTTATTCCGCCGGATCTTCGTCCAATGGTTACTCTTGATGGCGGACGCTTTGCTACATCTGACCTTAACGACCTCTATCGCCGCGTTATCAACCGTAACAACCGTCTTAAGAGACTCCTTCAGCTTTCTGCTCCGGATATCATTATCCGCAACGAAAAGCGTATGCTTCAGGAAGCTGTTGATGCTCTGTTCGACAACTCAAAACGCAAGCGCGTTGTAAAGGGTGCTTCAAACAGACCTCTTAAGTCTATTTCTGACCTTCTTAAAGGTAAAACAGGACGTTTCCGCTTGAACCTGCTCGGTAAACGTGTTGACTACTCAGGACGTTCTGTAATCGTTGTAGGACCAGAGCTCAAACTGTGGCAGATGGGTCTTCCAACAAAAATGGCTCTTGAACTCTTCAAACCTTTCCTCCAGAGAAAGCTGGTTGAAAAGGGTGTAGTATTCAATATCAAAAAGGCTAAGATGCTTGTAGAAAGCGAATCTCCTGAAGTATTCGCAGTTCTTGATGAAGTTGTTCGTGAACATCCGGTTATGCTGAACCGTGCCCCAACACTTCACCGTCTTGGTATCATGGCATTCGAACCTGTTCTTGTAGAAGGAAAAGCTCTTAAGCTTCACCCTCTGGCATGTAAGTCATTCAACGCCGACTTCGACGGTGACCAGATGGCTATTCACGTACCACTGACACAGGCTGCTCAGATGGAATGTTGGACACTCCTTCTTTCTGCCCGTAACCTTCTTGACCCTGCTAACGGAAACACAATCGTATTCCCGTCACAGGACATGGTTCTTGGTATCTACTACATGACTTCGGTTAAGCCAAACGCAAAGGGAACTGGAAAACGCTTCTCTTCTGTTGATGAAGTTCGTATGGCTGCAGAAAGCGGAAATATCGAATGGCAGGCAAAGATCAAGGTTCCGGCTCCAAAGAATTCATTTACTGCAAACGTATTCAAGAACAAGGATGAATTCAAAGCAGGTGATCTGATTGAAACAACAGCCGGTCGTCTTACATTCAACGAATCAATGCCAGAAGGTGTTGACTACGTTAATGAACAGATGGGCGATAAATCTCTGAAGAAGATGATTGAACATGTTTACCATACTCAGGGTGCATGGCTTACAATCCAGATGCTTGATGCAATCAAGGCTTGTGGTTACAAAAACGCTACATTCTACGGCGCAACACTTTCTATGGACGATATCCTGGTTCCATCAGAAAAAACTGAAATGGTTGCTAAGGCTAACAAAGAAGTTGAAGAAATCGTTAATCAGTACTCAAAAGGTATTATTACTGCCGAAGAACGTTACAACAAATCATGTAACATCTGGTCTCGTACTAACGATGAACTTACAAAGCTCATGATGGACAACCTGGCTAAAGATAAAGATGGTTTCAATACTATCTATATGATGGCCACTTCCGGTGCCCGTGGTTCACGCGGTCAGATTTCTCAGCTTGCTGCTATGCGTGGTTTGATGACAAAACCTAACGGAGATATCATCGAACTTCCAATTAAGGCAAACTTCAAGGAAGGTCTTTCGGTTATCGAATACTTCATTTCAACTAACGCTGCCCGTAAGGGTCTTTCAGATACAGCCCTTAAGACAGCCGACGCCGGTTACATGACTCGTCGTCTGGTTGATGTTGCTCAGGATGTTGTTATCAACGAAGAAGACTGTGGTACAATCAACGGTATTGATTATGCTGCAATCAAAGACGGTGATGAAATTAAAGTACACCTGGCAGACCGCATTAAGGGACACTTCACAATTGAACGTGTTGTTCACCCGATTACAGGTGAACTTATCTGTGAAGTTAACGAATACATTACTCCTGACCTTGCAGCAAAGATTGAAGCTGCCGGTGTTGAAAAAGTTAAGCTCCGCACAGTTCTTACTTGTGAAGCAAAACACGGTCTTTGTATCAAATGTTACGGCCAGAACCTGGCACGCAACAAGATTGTTGAAATCGGTGAAGCTGTAGGTATTATTGCCGCACAGTCAATCGGACAGCCTGGTACTCAGCTGACACTTCGTACATTCCACTCGGGTGGTGCTGCCGAAATGTCAACAGAAGATAACCACATTGTTCTGAAGTTCAACGCCTTCATGAAAGAAATCACAGGTACTCACGTAGTACTGAAGAACGGAAACTGGCTCTTTACTCGTAAGGGTAGCATGACAGTAATCCGCATCCTGGATCAGGTAAAACTTGAAAAGGGTGACAAAGTTCTGGTTGAAGACGGTTCAAGCATCATGCGCGGAACACCACTTGTTCAGCACGGATCAAAAGAAGTTGCAGCTTCTGTAACAGGTAAAGTACTTGTTAAAGACAAGACAGTTTACCTTGTTTCAAAAGAACAGAAGATTGTTATTGAAAACGGTTCTACAATCTACGCTAAGGAAGGAGAACTGGTAGAAAAGGGTAAGGCTATCGGTGAATTCGAACAGTTCAACGAACCAATCATTGCAGAAAGCGATGGTTACATCCTCTTCGAAGACATGATCGTTGGTTCTACTCTTAACGAAAAGACAGACCCTGATACAGGCGTTGTAATCCGTACAATTTCTGACCTGCACCTTGATGTTAAACAGCCACGTATCCTTATTACTGACGAAGCCGGAAACGAACTTGGTACTTACTACCTCCCAGCCGGTGCCGTTGTTAAGGTTGATGACAAACAGAAGGTTACAGCCGGTGTTACACTTGCAACAATGCCAAAACAGGCTATGAAGTCTCAGGATATTACTGGTGGTCTTCCACGTGTTTCTGAACTCTTTGAAGCCCGCAAACCAAAAGTTCCTTGTGTACTCGCACAGATTTCTGGTCTTGTTAAGTTCAAGGGAATCCAGAAAGGTAAACGTATCGTAACTATTACAGACGAATTCGACAGAACATACGAACACCTTGTTCCAATGACACGTCGTATGATCGTTCGTGACGGTGACCAGGTTGAAGCCGGTGAACAGCTCTGTGCAGGATCTCCAATCCCACAGGATGTTCTTACAATCCTTGGTGAAAATGCTCTCCAGAACTACCTTATGGATGAAATCCAGGGAGTTTACGGTGCTCAGGGTGTAGACATCAATGATAAACATATCGGTATTATCATCCGCCAGATGCTCCGCAAGGTTGAAATTGTTGCTGTAGGTGATACACGCTTCATTTACGGTCAGCAGGTTGATAAATACAAGTTCCATGAAGAAAACCGCCGCGTAATCGCTGAAGGTGGACAGCCAGCTATCGGACGTCCAATGTTCCAGGGTATTACAAAGGCTTCCCTCGGAGTTGATTCATTCATCTCTGCAGCTTCATTCCAGGAAACAACACGCGTTCTTACAAACGCTGCTATTGCCGGTGCTACAGACGGTCTCCACGGTATCAAGGAAAACGTTGCTATCGGTCACATGATTCCTGCCGGAACTGGTATCAGAAACTACAAGAACGTTAAGCTCTTTGACGGATCTGATGTTGACCTTGACCTGCAGATGGAAGAAATCCTCGAACGCCGCAAGCAGGAAGCTGAAGCAGCAGCTCAGATTCCTGACGAACCGAACTTCGATTCAGTTGAAAACGAAGACTAAGATAAATAATCTTTGATTCGAAAGGAGCCCCGTTCAGAAATGAGCGGGGCTTTTTTTGTTTAATCAGACGATACTTCAAAAAAATCTATCTTAATTTGAGTTTTTGGAGTATAATGGTAAAAATGGTGTACAACGTATTTTTTGACGTAGCTGCGATTGTGAATCTCATTGTCGTTCTGTATTCATATTTGATTCACAAGCATCTGCCTGAGCTTAAAAATAAAATGTTTCTTCAGCTTTGTCTTGCAACATTAGGTTCAACAACTGTTGACCTGATCAGTGCCGTTGCTCTGTCAAAATTTGTTGAAGCAAGTATTCCGACTCTTTGGGTTTTGAATACCGTATATTATGTTTTTGTATGCTATATTCCTCTGTCGTTCTGTCTTTATACACTGGCAATTACAGATGAATTCAACGTCCTGAAGACCATGAAAGGAAAGCTCATTATTATGCTTCCGGTCTTAATTCAGATTACGTTCATTTCACTTACACCTACTTTCCATCTGGTTTACGATATCAACAGTGCCGGGGAATATGTAAGACAGTGGGGCGTTGATGTTCTTTACGGAATAATGCTCTTTCAGATTTTTACTGCAGTTGTAATCATTGGAAAATGCGGATCAAAAATTGCGGCTTCCATAAAGCTTTACACATATTCATTTGTGGTTCTAAGCCTTGTTGGAATTATCCTGCAGTTTCTTATTCCGAAAGTTCTGATCCAGCACTTTTCAATTTCCGTAAGTCTTCTTCTTATTTTCAATTCGCTTCAGACTGCGGATATTATTGTGGATCCTGTAACAGGACTTCTGAATCTGAAATCTTTTGATATTACAGCTTCGAAAATTTTCAGAAGAGGAGATCATTTTGCAATCGTTGCAGTTCTGCTTGATGACATCCAGTTCCTTACTTCAACTTTCGGTGTAGATGGCGTGAACCTTCTGAAAGGGCAGATTACCGAGTTCTTTACAGAAATCGCTCCAACTTACGGAATCTTCCAGGTTGAAGAGAACAGTTTCTGTATCATGATTCCGGATGCAAATCCAATGAACTACAGCCGTATTACGGCAAACGTTACAAAGCGCTTTCACCATTCATGGCGGAATAAATTCTTTGAGATAAAACTTACTGCCCGCCAGTGCGTAATCCGCTGTCCGGAAGATGCAGATTCAGTTGAAGTAATTCTTGATACCATTACAACAATCAAGACAGATCCTCGTTATAAAAACGAAAGACTTCTGTTTACAGACAGCATCGATATTTCAACAAGAAAACGCTTCAATCATGTTGAACAGCTTGTAAAAACAGCAATCCAGGAAAGACGTGTTGCTGTTTATTACCAGCCACTCTATTCTACAAAAGATAACCGGATTGTTGGTGCAGAAGCTCTTGTACGCATGAAAGACAAGGAAGGGAACTTCGTTTCACCTGATGAATTCGTTCCGATTGCTGAACAGAACGGAATTATCCTTCGTATTGGTCTTTTCGTTTTTGAAGAAGTGTGCCGCTTCCTTTCTACAAAGAAACTTAAGAAATATGGAATCAATCTTATAGATATAAATCTTTCTGTTGCCCAGTGTATGCAGACAAGAATTTCAGAAGAACTTCTTGGAATTCTTACCTCTTATGGATTAGGAACAGATATAATTAATCTTGAAATTACAGAAACTGCCGCCGCACATACACCGGAACTTCTGTATTCAAATATGAAGAAACTTACAGAGATGGGATTCTCCTGTTCTCTTGACGATTACGGAACAGGTTATGCAAACCTGAACTACATGCTGCACATGCCTTTCTCAATGATCAAAATTGACAAAGAGATTGTATGGAACGCAATGAAGGACCGTCACGGCTACCTGATTCTTGTTGGAATCATCGATATGATGCACAAGCTTGATCTGAAGATTGTTGCCGAAGGTATTGAAACACAGGAAATGGTAGAAAAACTTTCAGCTCTTAAATGTGATTATCTTCAGGGATACTATTATTCCAAACCGGTTCCGGAAGAAGAATTCTTTGATATGTGCCGCAAGCAGGCTATGGAACTTGGACTGTTCCCTGGAGATTCACCTGAAGAAGATCTTTCAGATGTGGAAGAACTGGAAGTTATTTCCGATGATGACGAAGGAGATCTGGAGGAACTTGAAGTTGAAGAAGACGGGGAGCCTCTTTTCTGATGTTTGCATGTGATTTTAAAAATCTCTTCGTGCTGGTTTTTGTTCTTGGAACAGGCATTTCTTTTTTAATTAACCAGATTCTTGAATTTGCTGATTTTAAAGCCCGTAAGAATAACAGAGGAAAAGTTCCTGAATGCCTTCGTTCAGTTCCTGCGGCTGATAATCTTTTTACAGCTGAAAAACTTGAGAAAATTGTAGATTACGAGAATGCAAAATATCTTCTGTGGATTCCGTCTTCCATTCTTGGAACGGCACTTTCACTTCTGCTGGTGTTTACCGGTTTTTATCCTTTTGTGTTTTCGGTAGTCTGCAGAGTTACCGGGATTCCGCAGGGCTTCTGGAGCCTATATTTCAGTTTCCTTCTTTTTTCAGTTCTTTCAGGAATTCCTGAATCACTGCTTTCACTTCCGTTCAGCCTTATCCGCGAGTTTTCTATTGAAAAAAAATTCGGTTTTTCAAACATGACTTTCAAGCTCTGGGTGACTGACGAAATAAAGTCGCTGTTTGTTTCACTTATTCCTTCAGTGCTGCTTTCGGCTCTTGTGGCACTGGCATTTACTTTTTTTGAAAACTCATGGTGGTTTCTTGTTGGAATCATAGTTTCTGTATTTGTTCTTGCAATGCAGGTAATCTATCCAAAATTTCTGGCACCGCTTTTCAATAAATTTGAACCTCTTCCGGAAGGAGAACTCAGAACAAAACTTGAAGAACTGCTTTCAAAAACAGGCTTCAAGAATGACGGACTTTTTGTAATGGACGCTTCAAAACGGAGCGGACACAGCAATGCATATTTTTCGGGAATGGGGAAGACAAAACGGATTGTGCTCTACGATACTCTGATCAATCAGATGACTGCCGATGAACTGGTGGCGGTTCTGGGGCATGAGCTTGGACACTTCAAGCTTAAGCATATAACAAAACGTATGTTTGTAATGTTCCCGGCCATTTTTGCAGTTCTTTTTGTACTTTTCAGGTTTTCAAGGATGGAAAGCCTTTACAGCGGTTTTGGTTTTGACGTTTCCGGAATTGATCTGAAATGGATTCAGTTCATAGGACTTACACTTACTATGATGCTCTGGGGAGCGGTGGATGAACTTTTAACTCCATTTGGAAATATCTTTTCAAGAAAGCATGAATACCAGGCTGACCGCTTTTCTTCCGAAGTCTGCGGAAATGCGGAAAACCTTATTTCCGGGCTTGTAAAACTTAACAGTGAAAATTTAAGCGAACTGTTTCCTTCTCCTGTATATGTCTGGTGGAATTATTCACATCCGACCCTTGTACAGAGAATAAATGCACTTAAGAAAACTGAGGGGAGTAAATTATGACATTAAAAGAACTTTCCGACATGTGCGGAGTGTCAATAGCAACGGTTTCTAATGTTATAAACGGAAAGAATAATGTTTCTCTGGAAACAAAGAAAAGAATCCTGGAAGTAATTGAAAAAACGGGATTCCAGCCCAATTTCATGGCAAAAAGTCTTAGAGCCATAAAGACACGCACAGTTGGACTTATTGTGGAAGATATTACGGCTTTCAGTTCACCAGAAATAATTTCGGGCATCATGGAATATTGTGAAACTAAAAACTACCGGTGTATTCTTGAAAACCTGCGTTACTTTTCAAAATACATAGACCAGAAGCCTTCTATTTATAAAAATGTAATGGACTATGCAGTGCAGAAAATGCTTCAGATAAAAGTTGACGGCATAATTGTTGTTGCGGCATATTCCAGAAAAATGGACTGCTTCCCTGAGAGTATGAAAATCCCGGGAGTAATTGCTTATGCAAGTTCTTCTTCGCCAAAATATCCTTCAGTTGTAATCAATGATGAAAAAGCGGGTTTTGAAATTACTGAACTTCTTTTGAATAAAAAATGCCGCCACATCGCAATGATTACAGGTGTAAAGGATAATATCCATTCAAGCCGCCGTTACAACGGTTATGTAAAAGCATTGCGGAAATATGAGGTGAAAGAAGATCCTTCAATTGTATTTGAAGGAAGATGGGACAGGGAAAGTGGTTACAGGCTTGCTTCTGAAATCCTTGAGAAGAAAGCGGACGGAGTTTTCTGTGCAAATGATCTTATGGCTGCAGGGGTTTGCGACTATCTTCATGAAAAAGGCCTTGTTCCCGGAAAAGATATTCTGGTAGCCGGCTTTGACGGACGTGAGTTTCAGGCTTTTATGACACCTGCTTTAACAACCATGGCTATTCCGCTTTTTGAAATCGGGGAAAAAGCCGGGGAACTTATACTTAGCCAGATAAACGGAGAGAAAATAGATTCTGTTGAATATGAAATCGACTGTGTTATGACTATGGGAGGAACAGTATGATAAATTGTGATCTGATTGAAGAATATAAGGACTTCTTAAGTACGGGAAAGACTGAAAGAGAATGCGTTGAAAAAATCATCCGTATGGCAGAAGAAAACGGATATAAAAATCTGGAAAAAACAAAGAAGCTTAAGAAAGGCGACAAAGTTTATCTTGTAAAGATGAACAAGGCTGTGGCTCTGTTTAATATCGGTTCTGAAGACATTGAAAAAGGAATGAATATTCTTGGGGCCCACATTGATTCGCCACGCCTGGATGCTAAACAGAATCCTCTGTATGAAAAAGAAAATATTTCGTATCTGAATACACATTACTACGGGGGAATCAAGAAATATCAGTGGACGGCACTTCCTCTGGCAATTCACGGAGTAGTCTGCAAGAAGGACGGTTCTACCGTAAAGATCGTAATCGGTGAAGACCTGAGCGATCCTGTATTCTGTATTTCTGATATTCTTCCTCACCTGGCACAGGATCAGATGAGCGGAAAAGCGGTTGATATCATAAAAGGGGAAGACCTGGATGTAATAATGGGGTCGTATGTTGCTCCTGAAGAAGCTGATAAAACTCAGAAAGAAGTAAAAGAAAAGAAAGAAAAAGATAAGGGCAAGAAGGTAATTCTTGGGCTCCTTAAAGAAAAGTACGGAATTGAAGAAGCTGACTTCCAGTCGGCAGAACTTGAAATTGTTCCTGCCGGTGCTGCCCGCGACCTTGGAATTGACCGTTCTATGATTCTTTCTTACGGGCAGGATGACCGTTCCTGTGCATTTACTTCAGCAAAAGCTATGGTAGACGTAAATGCTAAAAAGAGAACTACCTGCTGCCTTTGTGTGGATAAGGAAGAAATTGGAAGTGTAGGTGCCACAGGTATGGCTTCACTGCTTTTTGAAAACATGGTTTCAGAAGTAGTTGCCCGTCTTGAAAAGAATTATTCTGAGCTTACTGTAAAAAGAGCTCTTGCAAATTCAAACATGCTTTCAAGCGATGTGAACTCTGCTTATGACCCAATAAACAGCGGACTTTACGATAAAGAAAATTCATCGTTCCTGGGTGGTGGTGCTGTATTCAACAAATATACAGGAAGCCGTGGAAAAAGCGGGGCAAGTGATGCCAATCCTGAATTCATTGCTAAAGTACGTGCCGTTATGGAAAAGGCCGGAGTAAAATATCAGATGGCAGAACTTGGAAAAGTTGACCAGGGCGGTGGCGGAACTATTGCATACCATGCAGCCCGTTACGGAATGAACGTGCTTGACGCAGGGGTGGCAGTACTCAGCATGCATGCACCTTGGGAAATTACTTCCAAAGAAGATATTTCACAGGTTTATAACTGCTACAAAGCTTTTCTTGTAATGTAAGAAAAAGGAGCATCCTTTGAGAGTAAATTTTTCAATCAGAACTAATGTTCTGGTAAATGTAGTTCTTTCGTTTTTTCTCTTCCTTCATATTTTCCTTTTTGCTGCTGCAATGAACAGGTCAATAAGAGAAATACGCGAGCTCCATAAAACTTATTCTGAAAAAGTCCGCGTTCTGGGTAATGTAAGGTCTGCAATAGTTCTTAGAAACGAAGTTGCTCACGGTGCAACAGAAGCAAGCCCGAATGTGTACCTTCCGACTTACTTTGAAATGCTGGAAAATGCGGTTCACATTGAAGACCTGGATATTCTGGATGAAAACTCATCTGTAGAAGCAAAGACTTTTTTTGAAAAAGCTCTCAGAGACCGTTCATCGGCTCTTTCGTTTGAGCTGCATGCAATGAAACTTCTTGCGAGTTGCTTTCCTGAAATTCCGGTAACCAGTACGGAAGTGCGGAATTATGTTCTTCCTGAGAGTGAAGAAAATCTTCCACTGAGCGAAAAGAGAAGGATTGCCCGCCTGATGCTCATTTCAAAAGACTACAACCAGGCATATTCAGCCTATGCAATGGATCTGAATATGCTTCAGTCAGAAATGAGTCAGTATGTAAGTGAATTCACAAATAAAGAAGGCAAGGTTATGTGGGGTTATCAGATTAAGCTGGAATTCCTTCTTGTAGTATTTGTGTTCTTCCTTATTATGAGTTCCATTTACAGATACGTGGCAGTAAACAGACCTCTCAGAAATTACCGGAAAGCGGTAGAAGAAGGTGAGGATGTTGTTCCTGAAGGCTGTACAGAAACAGGGCTTTTAGGTGTTGCCATCAACAACTACAAGCAGGCTGCAATTGATCTTGAAATGATTGCTTCACGCCATGAACTTAAGCTTGCCGAAGAAAAAGAAAAAGCACGGTCCGATTTCCTTTCTTCAATCTCACATGATATGCGTACACCGATGAATGCTATTATCGGGCTTTCAACCATTGCTCGGAATGAACTCAGGGAAAATTCAGGAAATCCGGAAACAATCGTAGAAGTTTCTGAATGTCTTGATAAGATAGTTGCTTCTTCGGGAATTCTTATGAACCTGATTTCTGATGTTCTTGATATGAGCCGTATTGAACGTAATTCTTTTGATCTGAAGCCTGTTTCTTTCAGTCTCAATGAACTTACAGAAAATGTTAATGCGGTTATTGAACAGCAGACCTTAAAAAAGGATATCGATTTTTCTATCAATATCGAAAGGAAGCTGGACGCAAAGGCTTATATTGGAGATGTTCAGAGACTGAAGCAGATGCTTGTGAATGTTCTTGGAAATTCCGTTAAGTTTACAAAGGAAGGCGGACAGATTGAATGTGACATTCAGGAAGTTCCTTCAGATAAAGAAGGCTTTGTAGATCTTAAGATAACCTGTTCTGATAACGGCTGCGGTATGAGTAAAGATTATATTCCTCATATATTTGAAGTGTTCAGCCAGGAATCACGTACAAAAGCCATGAATTACAGTGGAACAGGGCTTGGTATGTCCATTACAAAGAAAATTATTGACGCTATGGGTGGAAATATCAGTGTTGAAAGTGAAATAGATCAGGGAACTATAATAAAAATGGAAGTTCCTTTACAGGTAATCCGCTGATTACTCAAGAATAAGACCATCAAAGGCGGGCTCAAGGGTTCCGCCTTTTTTTTTGCGCTCCTGAAGTTTTGGGAAATCTTTAAGGTTTTCTGAAATCCACGTTTGTATTTCGCCATGAGTAGATTCGTGGCAGATGTGTGTAAGCCAGGTTTTTTCTGCACAGATTTCTTCTGCAACTGCAAGGGCTTCAGAAAATGAAAAGTGTGTTGAATGCGGGCGGATTCTGAGTCCGTCGATTATCAGATGGTCTATTTTTCCGAAAGATTTTATGAGCTTAATTGATTCTTCTGGTATGGCACTGCAGTCAGTCAGGTATACGAATGTGGAGTCTTCTGTACGGAAAACGTAACCGTTTGTGGAAAGGTTTCCGTGGAGCATTGGAACGGGTGTAATGCTTACGCCGCCGATTTCAAAGCTTTCAGAATCTTTTGTTTCTTTTAGTTCTACAAGAGCTCTTCCGCCACCCTGAATTACAGGCTTGAAGAGATAGTCAAAACGGGATCTGAAATCGTTCAGAGTTCCTTCGTTTCCATAAATCGGAAGGGGAGCGATTTCCATTTTCTTCGGATCATCTTTTGAGCGGAGGCACGCAAACACCCGGAGATCGTCAATTCCGTGAAGATGGTCTGCATGACTGTGAGTAAGAAGCACTGCATTTACTTTAGTAATGTTTGCGCGGAGAGCCTGAATGCGGAACTCAGGCCCGCAGTCTACAAGAATATTTGTGTCGTTATGTGAAATAAGAACTGAAGAGCGGAGCCGTTTGTCGTGGGAATCAGAAGAAACACAACATGGGCAGCTGCATGCAATTACTGGAATGCCGTGACTTGTTCCGCTGCCCAGAAAAGTTAGCTTCATTTATTTTGTGTTTCCAAGAATCACGTTGTAGATTCTTTCAAAATCCTGACGGCTTGTGTATTCAATTTCAAGAACACCTTTATCCATGGAACCTTTCAGGTTTACATTCTTGATACCAAAAACGTTTTTAACCTGCTGTTCGAAGTTGGAAATATCGGCGTCTTTGCGGATAACCTTTTTCTTGCCGTCTTCTTTTTTTGCGGCACGTCCGCCGTTATTGAAGCTTTCTGCAAGGCTTTCAGCTTCGCGTACAGAAACTCCGTTGTTCTTGATCTTTTCAAAAAGAACACGGCGGTCTGCATCATTTTTTACGCTTAAGATTGCACGGGCATGTCCTGCTGTAAGGATTCCGGAAACAAGTGCGTCCTGCATGTCTTCAGGAAGTTTCAGAAGACGGATTGCATTTGCAACTGTTGAACGGTTTTTGCCAACGCGTTTTGCAACTTCATCCTGGTTCAGGTCACCAAGCTGAATAAGATTGTAATAAGCCTGTGCTTCTTCGATAGGGTTCAAATCGGCACGCTGGATGTTTTCAATAAGGGCAACTTCAAGTTTCTTGAAGTCATCGTATTTACCGAGTACAACCGGAATTTTTTCCAGGCCTGCAAGAATGGAAGCACGTGTACGGCGTTCCCCTGCAATAATGTAGAAGGTTGTAGGATCTGCCTGTTCGATTACCGGTGGTTCAATAACACCATTGACTTTGATGGAAGCTGCAAGTTCATCAAGAGCAACCTGGTCAAAAGTTCTGCGGGGCTGTTTCGGATTCGGCTTAAGAAGGCGAGGATCAATCCACAGTGTACCGTTGTCATCAACAGAAATCTGTTCCGGAATATTTGAAGCTTTTTTTGTTGTTGTCTTAATGAGTGTTGCGGCAGAAGAATCTTCCTTTGCAGCACTTCCCATAAGGGCATCAAGGCCCCTTCCTAATCCAGTTGCTTTAGCCACGGCGAATCACCTCTTCTGCAAGTTTCTGATAACTTCTGGCACCGGAACAGTCCGGGTCATATTTACAGATTGGCAGTCCGTGAGAAGGAGCTTCTGAAAGGCGTACGTTTCTTGGAATGATTGTGCTGAAAACAACATCCTTGAAGTAACCTTTAACCTGGATGATAACGTCCTGTGCAAGACGTGTGCGTGAATCGTACATTGTGAAGAAGATTCCGCCGATTGTAAGGTTAGGGTTAAAGCTCTTCTGTACTTTTTCTACAGTCTGAAGAAGGAGAGTGATTCCTTCAAGAGCAAAGTATTCACACTGCATAGGAACCATTACTGTATCAGCGGCAACAAGTCCGTTAAGTGTAAGGATTCCAAGTGAAGGAGGGCAGTCTATAAGAATATAGTCGTAAATTTCTTTGAGCGGGGCAAGAGCGTTTTTAAGGAAGTATTCGCGGTTTTCCTGGTCAATAAGTTCTACTGCAGCACCCGAAAGGTCAATTGAAGCGCTGATTGCATCAAGATTTGGAACCGGTGAATGTTTTACGGCATCCATAGGTTCAACAAGGCCTGCCATAAGTTCGTAGATGGTCGGCTTTTCTTTGTCTACGCCGACACCTGTAGACATGTTTCCCTGAGAGTCAAAATCAACAAGGAGAACTTTTTTACCGGCCATTGCAATATAAGCGCCGATATTGATGGCAGATGTTGTTTTTCCCACTCCGCCTTTCTGGTTAACAAAAACGATAGACTTACCCATAAATTCTATTTTACCATTTTTGAAAGACTTAGTATAGAAGATTTTGCACTGTGGATTACTAGAATGGAACAATATCTTTCTGTTATGGAAGAGTATTGAGAATGGTGCTATATTTAAAGGGATATGATTTATGCGGCTACATTTTCAAAACCCGGAGCTGAAGTAGAAAAAAGCTTTGGAAAATCTTACAAAAAAATCAGAATCAGGCTTGATACGGCTTCTTCCCAGGAATCAAAGTATTATTGCGAAATGTTTACGGAAAAACAGGTTTTCCATAAGAGCATGACCGAAGCGGAAGTGGATGGATTCATTGAAAATTTTGCCGGAAAAGCCTTCAAAAACTGCGTTGTCCGTACAGAAAAATCAGAAATAACTTATCTTGCAAATAAAAAGGGCAGAATTACAAAACTCGAAAAACCGCTCCATCTGGAACCAGGTGAAAAAGCACAGGTTCCCGGAGGTTCGGCCGTAAAACGCCTCCTTTCAGAAGGAAAAAAGAAAAGCTATCTGCTTCCGGAAGGAGTTCCTGTTCCATTTCTGGTGCGTACAGGCATTATGACTCCCGAAGGAAAAGTCATTTCTTCAAAATTCGACAAATTCCGCCAGATAAACCGTTTTCTGGAATTTATCCGCGACATTCTTCCGGAAGTTCTTTCGGCCAAAAAGGAAGGGGAACCTTTACGGATTGCAGACTTCGGCTGCGGAAAATCTTACCTGACTTTTGCAGTTCACTATTACCTTACTGAAATACGCAAGGTTCCCTGCAGAATAGAAGGGCTGGACCTTAAAAAAGACGTAATCGACTACTGCAACCGGCTTGTTTCTGAGCTTAATCTTGAAGGACTTCAGTTTTCTACCGGCAACATAGCCGATTATTCCGAGGAAGAGTCTCCTGATATTGTGATTACACTTCACGCCTGTGATCTTGCCACCGATTATGCCCTGAAATATGCGGTTTCAAAAAACGCAAAAGCAATCCTTAGTGTTCCGTGCTGCCAGCATCAGGTTAATTCCCAGCTTCAGAAAGCAGAAAAAAACGTAAAGGACGAATCGTATGCTTCTCTTCTGAAATGGGGAATTGTCCGCGAAAAGTTTTCTTCACTGGTTACAGACGTACTGCGTTCAGACTACCTTGAGACCTGCGGTTACAGTGTACAGATGCTGGAATTTATTGATATGGAACATACGCCTAAAAACATACTGATCAGGGCGGTGAAAAAAGCTGATTCTGCAGATTCACGAAAGACTGCGGCTTTGGAAAGAATGACAAAACTGGCGGATGCTCTGGGAATTTCTCCGGAAATCATGAGTTATCTTCCTTTATAGTACTAAAATTCTCTTTATGTTATTATATTTGTTGGAGCAGTAAGCTTTAAAAGGACTAAGGAATGACAGATATTTCAGAAATCGTGCCGCTTCGAGTCGGCATTGATGTTGGATCTACTACAGTAAAGATTGCAATCCTTGACGATAATGACAAGCTGATCTACTCAGACTATCAGAGACACCGTGCTGATATCCGCAGCACAATCATTGCTGTTGTAACAAAGGCTCTGAATGAAATTGAAAAGACCTTGCCTGCAGGAGGGGATCAGACTCTTTCTGTAAAGGTAACAGGATCAGGTGGTCTTTCCGTTTCCCAGTGGCTGAATATTCCTTTCATTCAGGAAGTAATTGCCGCAACAACCGCTGTAAAAAAGATAATTCCTCAGACTGATGTTGTAATTGAGCTTGGCGGTGAAGATGCCAAGATTACATATTTTAAGGGCGGCGTTGAACAGCGCATGAACGGAACCTGTGCCGGAGGAACCGGTGCATTTATTGACCAGATGGCCGCTCTTCTTGAAACTGATGCCGGGGGCTTAAACAATCTGGCCCGTGAAATGCAGCAGATTTATCCTATTGCAGCCCGCTGCGGTGTATTTGCAAAAACCGACGTTCAGCCTCTGATTAATGAAGGGGCACGCCGTGAAGATATTGCGGCTTCTATTTTCCAGGCTGTTGTAAGTCAGACAATCTCAGGGCTTGCCTGCGGAAAGCCGATTCGCGGTAATGTTGCATTCCTTGGCGGACCTCTCCACTTTCTGGACCAGCTCCGTGCCCGATTTATAGAAACTCTGAAATTAACACCTGAAGAAATCATTATTCCTGATAATTCTGAAGTTTTTGTTGCCATGGGTTCTGCCTTCAGTGCTGAACGCAAGTTCAAGAATGAAGACGGCAGCGACTACGTGTTCCCTACAATCGAAATGTTCCGTAACGGCCTTTCACATCTTGTAGGGGCTGAGCTTCAGGAGGTTCAGCGTCTTGAACCTCTTTTCAAGAACCAGGCAGAACTTGATGAATTCCAGATCCGCCACGAAGAACAGGTTGCAAAGCGCGGTGATTTAAGCCGTACTCATGGTCCTGTATTCCTTGGACTGGATTCAGGTTCTACAACTACAAAGGCTGTTCTTGTAGATAAGGAAGGAAGAATCCTCTGGGATTTCTATTCCCATAACCAGGGTAACCCGGTTGAGCTTGCCGTAAAAGTTCTTAAAGATCTTTATTCACTTCTTCCTGAAGACGTGTACATCGGCCGTGCTGTTTCTACAGGATATGGTGAAGCTTTGTTCCAGGCTGCCTTTGGTGTAGATGCCGGTGAAGTTGAAACAATCACTCATTACCGTGCCGCCGACTTCTTTGTTCCGGGGGTAGAATTCCTTCTGGATATTGGCGGACAGGATATGAAGTGCCTCCGCATGAAAGACGGTGCCATTGTTTCTATCCAGCTGAATGAAGCCTGTTCTTCAGGCTGTGGTTCATTCCTTGATAACTTTGCACGCACCATGGGTATGGATATCCGTGAATTCAGTAAGATAGCCCTTATGGCAGAAAAGCCTGTAGACCTTGGTTCACGTTGTACAGTTTTCATGAACAGCCGTGTTAAGCAGGCTCAGAAGGAAGGGGCTTCGGTTGCCGACATTTCTGCAGGTCTTTCTTATTCAGTAATCAAGAACGCACTTTTCAAAGTAATCAAGCTGCGTAAAGCAAGTGATATCGGCACAAAGGTTGTTGTTCAGGGGGGAACATTCAATAACGATGCAGTTCTCCGCGCCTTTGAAAAAATTGCAGGAGTTCAG
>JAZLIM010000060.1:0-3294 GCA_045617385.1 Treponema sp. | reverse complement strand
TATCCAGTCAAAAACCGAATTCCAGCTTTGCCATTTAAATTCTCCATTCATATGAATACTATAATCTGTGGAAAGGCTCCATGCAGGATATGCAATGAAATTTAAAATTTTGATTTTTTTAAACCATTCAGGTAATCTATTATTATAAAATCGTGTAACATAATGAACAAATGGAAGAATCCAATATCGATTTTGTCCGCCATCATACAAAGATATATCATCATTTTCTATAAAATATGAGACTTCTTGTTTCATAGACGCTTCTATTCTATTTGCAATTGAAGGATGTTCTTTGAAGAAATTATCGCTTTCCTGATACTTACAGATAAAGAACCAGAAAAAATAACGCCAAAAGTATTTTTCATTTGAAAACCAATCTTCAATATCCTGTTTTGTTTTAGTGTCCTACTCCCCCAAAAAAGTACCATATACTAAATTAGGTTTCTGACCGAAAATAAAGCGAGGTTAGGAAAATGAAGAAAAGATTTACGGAAGAACAGATTGTGGCAATACTGCAGGAACAGCAGAATTCAGGTAAAACTGCAGCAGAGATTATCCGTAAAAACGGTATCAGCGAGAACACTTTTTATGTCTGGAAACGTAAATATGCAAACATGACAGTTTCAGAAGTCAGAAGGCTCAGGGAACTGGAAGATGAAAATGCAAAACTCAAACGTCTGGTTGCAGATCTGTCGCTGGAAAGCATGGTGCAGAAGGATGTTATAAAAAACTTCTGCAGCCCGAAGTGAAGAGAACTGCTGTAGAGCATGTAAAAAATCATTTCGGGCTTTCTGAAAGAAAAGCCTGCAGGGTGCTTGCAGTGGCAAGAACAACCGCAAGATATAAAAACAAGCCCAACGATGATGAGAAGATTGTGGAACTAATAAAGGCAATAACAGCGAAGTATCCCAGATACGGCTGCAGCATGATATACCATAAACTGCGTCAGACAGGGCTGATAATAAATCACAAGCGAATAGAGCGTCTTTACAGGAAGAATCAGCTCCAGCTGAGGAACCGTAAGCAAAAGCGAAAGTTCATTGTTCAAAAGAGGGAGGATCACCTTCTGAGTAAGGAACCAGGACAGTGGCTGGCCATGGATTTTGTCATCGACCGTATAGCCAACAAGCGAACGTTAAAGGTCTTGACGGTTGTTGATCCGGTGACCAGAGAAGTTCCGATTCTGTATCCGGAATACAATGTTCGTGGTATTGATGTTGCAGGTGTTCTGGAATCGTTCTGTTCAAAACACGGATATCCAAAGTATTTACAGTGTGATAATGGACCGGAGTTCAGAAGTTTTGAGGTAAACGAATGGAGCGAGCAGCACGGTGTACAGTTGATATATTCAAGACCAGGGAAACCGACTGACAACTGCTTCTGCGAGCGGTTCAACGGAACACTTAGAAACGAGTGTCTGAATGTATATTACTTTGAAAATCTGGCTGAAGCAAAACGGATTATAGAAGAATGGCGACTGGATTACAACACCAGGCGTCCTCAAAAGAAATTCAACGGTTTGACACCGTCAGAATATAAATGTAAGATTTTAAAAGGAAACCTAATCTAATTCCTGGACTATTTTTGGGGTTAGGACATTAACCCTAAGCATTTTTTAAAACTTCTATTCTTTTTTATTGCATTATTAATTTTTTCTTCAGCTTCTCTAATGATATCTTTAGGTTGATTTTTTTTGTAGAATCCTATGAATAATTCAAAGTCATTTAATTGAAAAGAAAACTGTCCTTTTTCAGTTTCGCACCAATACCATGTCATATAATAAGGCGATTTTCTCATCCAGGGATTAAGATCAGATTTTAATGATTCGTAAAATGGTTTAATCCATTTTTCTTTGTCATTTATTATTTCATTATATGGTGTTGTATAAACTAATTCTTGATCTTTAAATTTTTTTTCCAGCATCTGAATATAATCTGAAATAAGAGGATTATCTAAGTTGCTGCAATTAAATATATTTAAAAAATTTGTTTTGCCAATTACTCTATAACCTGCTTCTTCTGCTGTATTTTTTTCATATAGGGATATATAACCTGTTTTATAATAAACAAAGGAGAAATATTTGTCAAAATCAGTAACCTGGCCCCCTTCTAATTTATACCAATCTTTTGCAGTTTTTTTATATTTTTTTAACTGATTATCATGAGGTCCTGTATTTGTTTTATCCTCAATAATCAGATGATACGTATCATTCACTGTTATCCATAAATCAATCTTCTGCCACTGTTTATCAACTTTAACGGTCTTTATTTCACGTGGGTTTATATTCCCAAGAAATAATCGCAGCCATTCTTCGGCACAATCATGTAACGGTTTATTTAGGGCTTCATTTTCTTTTTCGGCCCATTTAAAAAGCCATGCCAAAAAAGCATCCTGAGAAAGTTCCGATGTTGCATAATCAAAGATATTTGGTTTCATTTTACCACCACTTTTTTATTTAAAAATTTATCTCTCCATTCATCAGCTTTGGCAGCAAAGTATCACGAAGGGGTGATAACTTATTATTTTCTACTTTATTATTAAAAATCTGTTCCATAATTGGAGTTATCAGATTTTCAAAATCAATTTCAATTTTTTCCTCTGAAGAAAACAGTATTATGCTGCAGTTGTCGGAAAAGTAAATCTGTCCTTCCTGGAAAAACATTATTTTCCGTCAGGACAGACTGTTATCTGCTGTATGTGCATCTGGCTGTGGATGATTCCCACACCGTAACTGAAGATACCTTTACATCCTCCGGCCGTTCTGCCAGCCTTTTTTCAGCTTCTGTGAATATGAACTTTGCCAGATTTTCCGAACTGGGGTTGACGGCGTCAAAGGGAGGAACTTCGTTCAGATTTTTGTGATCCAGAATGTCCAGAATTTCATTCAGAATATTTTTGATGACCTTGTAGTCTGTTACCAGCCCGATGTCATTCTGCTTTTCCCCCTGAACGGAAAGTTCTGCCCTGAAATTATGTCCGTGGAGGTTTTCGCATTTGCCTTCATATCCTCTCAGCTGATGGGCTGCAGCAAATGAGTTTTCGACTGTAAGTGTGAACATTTTTCCCTCTTTACATGAAACCTGCAATGAGTCTTGCTATCTGTTCAATTTCTTTTTTTGTAAGTGTCGGATACAGCGGCACCGTATAGAGTTTTTTTGTCAGTCTGTCTGCATTGGGATAGTCCATACCCTTCAGCCCCAGATATTCATGCAGGGCTCTGGATACAGGACGGGCAGTTTCAACTCCGTTTTTCTTCCAGTACTTCTGAATGTTTTCCTCTGCGGCATCAAACAC
>JAZLIM010000059.1:0-3593 GCA_045617385.1 Treponema sp. | reverse complement strand
GGCTTGAACTGGTAACCTGCCGTTTAGAAGACGGCTGCTCTGAATCCTGTTGGGCTATATTCCAGTGATGTTCCGCATGAGAGTTGAACTCATATCCCGTAAAGGGAGCTGCTTTTGAGGCAACCGCGTATACCAATTCCGCCAGCGAAACAAATTATAGTTCTGAAGAGACTCGAACTCTTATACCTTGCGGCGTCAGGGCCTTAACCTGATGTGTCTACCATTGCACCACAGAACCATGTTTAGCTAAGAGGGGACTTGAACCCCTATACCAGATGGCAACTGATCCTAAGTCAGCCGTGTCTCCCGATTGCACCACTTAGCCGTATCACTACTCCGAACGGGAATCGAACCCGTAAGCCGAAACCGGCAACGGATTTTAAGTCCGTCTTGTATACCTATTCCAACACCGGAGCATATTTTTGTGAAAGGCCGGACTCGAACCGGCTAGGCTGGATTTTCAGTCCAGTGCTTTACCCGTTAGGCTACTTCCACATAAAAGAGCAGGTTACGGGATTTGAACCCGTGATCTTCGGTTTGGAGGACCGACGTGTTTTACCAGCTACACTAAACCTGCATATTAGTTGTCATGCCAGGATTCGAACCCGGAGCTTAAAGAATCAGAATCTTCCGTGTTACCAATTACACCACACGACAATGAATTGTCCATTTTGGATTTGAACCAAACACCTGACGCTTATAAGACGCCTGCTCTGACCTAATGAGCTAATGGACAGGAACAATCTGTTCAGGCGGATTTCACCTCCTGAATTTCGCATTCAATCTCCACATAGCGGGTTACGACAATTGAATCCAGTGTTACACCGTAAACTGATGCGATGACGATCATGTTGTCGATTGATGGGAGATACTTTCCCTTCTCCCAGGCATAAATTGCCTCAGGAGAAGAGAAACTAAAAATGGCTTGGATTTCGCGTACAGAGTATCCGGCACGGATACGGTAAGCTTTGATGTTTGCAGCTGTTGCTGCTACGTCGATAACTGGTTTATTAATTTTACACATGCATTTCTCCTAAAAATCCGGGAGCCAACGCACATGTAAAAATCAGACCGTTGCGTTAGTCTTCCCTTTCAATATCTCCAAAAGTAGCCAGGCACATAAAGCCAAGCCCGTTAAACAATCTCTGTATCTGCTGCTGGCCCTGCATAAAGAGGGGCAACCCGAGAGGAAGCTGAGGCAGTCTAAATAATGTTTGCAATCTGAATGTATTAGAAACTGCTTTCATTTCAGTTCCTCCTTGATAAAAATACAAAGTGCTTAACAAGCACTACTTCTGTGTTTTCAAAAAAAGAAACGCACGTTTAGAAGTGATGTTTTTAATATAGTGTATTTCGACACTGCTGTCTTTCAAGTTAAACTTTAAAACCGTATTTTTTTTATGTAACAGATTTGTTATCTGAAAGACATAATAATCTGAATGATAAGGCTTACAGTACACAAACCGGCAATGACATAAACAATCAGATCCTTCTTGTTGAACTTTGCTTTCTGTTCAGGAATCTTTTCTATGATTGCTTCATTCTGTTTCTGACACTGATTCAGAAAATTCAGGGAATGTTCTTTTATTTCACTGATACGGTTATTACATTCCTTAAGGTATGCTTCACATCTGGAGCCGAGGTTTTTATATTCCCGGTCATTAGCTGCTGTCATATCCTTACGGAATTCATTCAGTTTCTCATCAACAATTCCGTCTATGCCTTTCATTTCCTTAAGACGAGACTTAAGGATTTCTGCAAAGCCATCTTCCTGCTTGTTGATTTTATCGAGTCCGATTTTCAGGTCCCGTTTTACAGTTTCCACACTTGCATCTATATTTGCATGTGCATCTGCAAGAGCCTGCTTGAGTTCAAGACTGTCAATCTCCGCCTTTCTCTTTTCTATCTGGGCCTGGAGATTGTCGCGATAGTTAAACTCATCACTAAGCCTGTCTGATATTTTGTCGGCCTTCTGAGACAGGGAATTATAAAGCTTCGTGAACTGCCCACTGTGTGCCTTATTCTCTTCCTGCATGTCTTTCAGCTGGCTTTCAAGATGATTCTTCAGCTCATCAAGACCATTCAGTTTTGTCCTGATTTCATTCAGAATACTGAGAGCAGATTCTTCCTTCGGTTTGGAAGCTTCCGGTTTATTTTCCGGCATGAAAGACGGATCCTGATCTGCAGTCTTTATTGCAGAATTTCCGGTTACTTCGAAAGGAAGCTTGTTTTTATTTTCTTCATTCATAAAACCTTTCCTTTAGGGCAGGCAGGCTTTATTTTTTAGATGTTCTCCCCTCTTTCGCGTCTGGCTGAAAGATTGGTTTCAATGCTTACGGGAGCTCCGTCTTTCCAGTATTCTTCGGTATCTCCGCCGTCGGCTACAACCTTTACAAGAAGTCCTTTATCCCACATTTCCCAATGACCCGGGAACTGAACTGCAGGTTCATCATTTTCTGACTGAAGGACTCCGTCCTTAAAGTTATAGATTACAAAACGTTCTGTTGAAGAATCGAATCCTTCTTCCCCTTCAGGGATTCCGGATGCATCTTCCTTACGGACCTGCTGTCCGTTTATATAAGCTCCAGTTACAGGATCAGTAAACTGACGGAACTGAAATACCTTATGTATACTCTTTGACTTTTTGTACAGTTCATTCTGTTCGAGCTTTTCAATGAATGCTTTTGTTTCTTCAATCGAATCCATAAATTACTCCTTTGACTCTACAAGTTTTCCATTGAGCCACCATTCTTCATAGTGACTAAGGTTATCGACGACAGCAGGTTCTGTTTCACAGTGAAGAACTCCGTTCTTCCAGTGTTCCACATGACTTCCGTCAAAAGTTTCTACAGCAGGAAGCATGATCCCCTGTTCGTCGGGTTCATCATCAAGATAACCCTTTTTGACACGAAAAATCAATTGAACTTCTTCAAGGATATAATCTCCGTCGGCAATGTTGTTGTCTTTATCGAAGATACGCATATTCTGGCAGGATCTAAAACTTTTCATTTTACGCCTCCTTTCACGCTTACCTTCGGCCATAGCCGGCAGGGATTAAACCTGTCAATTTCACTAACTGCATTTCCCATTTCGACGCATTCTTTATGAACCTTATCAAGAATATCATAAATGAAAGCCATAAGGAAAACACTTCCAGTTTTTCCGAGTTCCTCACTCAGATGCTGAACCGAGGCCTTATCAATCTCGACCGGAACAACCACTTTCATATCTTTCATGCAGCCTCCCCTGCTTCCTTATCAGAAGACTTGCCGGCAAGTTCTACAGAAAGAGCCGAATAATAAAATTTGAATCTTGTATCCCCGTCTCTTGTTACATATTCCTTACAGCTCAAAAAACCGTTGATAAAGACTTCTTTTCCCTTCACAAGATGTGGAAGAAGTTTCTCTGCTACTTCCTTCATAAAGTGAACCGCAATTGTGAATGTTGAGCCTTTGTTACCAGGCACTCCAAAATCACTGACAATAAATGAGACCAGATTTTTCTTTCCGTAGTCTGTTTCTACTTCATATTTTTCTGCATCCCTGGCGATTACGCCGTGCATTGTTAAACTGTTCAATGTCCTAACCCTTATA
>JAZLIM010000058.1:0-85299 GCA_045617385.1 Treponema sp. | reverse complement strand
AGAATTCCTTGCTGGCGACAGTGCAGCCCTTGTTCTTGGGGACAACATCTTCTACGGCCAGAGCTTTACTTCAACTTTGAAACGTGCAAAGGAAACTGTTGAAAAACAGAACCGCAGTGTAATCTTCGGATACCAGGTTGCAGATCCTACTGCTTATGGGGTTGTTGAATTTGATTCAACCGGAAAGGTTCTTGGAATTGAAGAAAAACCGGCCCAGCCTAAATCAAACTATGCAGTTCCTGGTCTTTACTTCTACACAAAAGAAGTTGTTGATATTGCAGCAAATGTAAAACCTTCTGCCCGCGGTGAAATTGAAATCACCTCAATCAATAATGAATATCTTGAACGTGACCAGCTTTCTGTTGAACTTCTTGGACGCGGAATGGCCTGGCTCGATACAGGTACATACGACGGACTTCTTGAAGCATCAAACTTCATTGCAACAATCCAGAAACGCCAGGGCCTTTATGTAAGCTGTCTTGAAGAAATTGCTTACAACAATGGATGGATTACAAAAGAACAGGTTCTGGAAATGGCTGCCGGTTACAAAACCGATTACGGCCGTTATCTGAAATTCATTGCAGAGAGATAATTATGGCTTTTACTTTCAATAAATGTGTTTCAAAAGACGGCGTTGAATTCCCGGGACTTTACGAAATCCAGCCTAAGGTTTTCGGTGATGCCCGCGGATATTTCTTTGAGTCTTATTCAGAAAGAGATTTCTTTGAAGCAGGCCTTACAATGAAGCTGGTTCAGGACAATCAGAGTTTTTCTACAAAAGGTGTTCTTCGCGGACTTCATTTTCAGACACAGCACCCTCAGGGAAAACTTGTAAGAGCTATCAGCGGAAAAGTATACGATGTTGCAGTTGATATCCGTAAAGGTTCTCCGACTTTCGGAAAATACTACGGTGTAATCCTTGATTCGGAAAAGCAGAATCAGTTCTATATTCCTGCAGGTTTTGCACACGGCTTTATGGTTCTTACCGACACAGCAACCTTTGCCTATAAATGCACAGATTTTTATGATCCGAAAGGTGAGGGCGGCCTTATGTGGAACGATCCTGCCATTGGAATTGAATGGGACAGAATCTGGAAAGAAGCTGGCTGTGGTGAATCCTTTGTTCCGAATCTCAGCGAAAAAGATACAAAACATCCGGCTTTTAATCCTTCAGAAGATTATTTTGATATGAATGCCAGATGGCTTAAGTAGATGAAAGGGGCTTTACAGCCCCTTTTTTTTATCAGATGGTCCCGGAGTCTTGCCGGGTGGTTTTTCAGTTTTCTGCATATCTTTATTCTTTTGTAAAAATCCACTAAAATTAAACAATTATATAAAATTTAGGCATTGCTATATGTAAATGCCGAAGGGGAACTACATGATTACATTAAAATTTGGCGGAACTTCAATGGGAAATGCCCGCCGCATCCTGGACTCAAGTGACATCATTATTAAACGTGCAGAAGAAGACAGACTTTCTGTTGTTGTTTCTGCTGTAGCCGGAGTTTCAAATGCTCTTCAGGCTGCTATCGATGCAAGTGTAACCGGGACCCCTTCAACCAAATTCACTAACGAACTTAAATCAATCCACTCAGAAATCTGTTCTGAAATCCAGTCAAAACTTCCTGGTTTCAATGCTGATAAAGTAATGGATAAACTGAACCCATACTTCGAAGAAATCCAGAAACTTCTGGACGGTGTTGCAGCTTTCGGCGAATGCCCTGACACAATCTACTGCCGCATCATGGGTATGGGTGAACTTATGTCTTCTCCAATCATGGAAGGCGTTCTTCTTGCTAAAGGCCAGAGTGTAATGCTTATGGATTCACGCAAGTTTGTATTTACAACAGGAAACCAGAAAGAAGGTGAAGCAGACTACGCAAAGTGTGCAGACGCCTGCCGTCCTTTCCGTGACGGTGAACGCGATACTCAGACACGTATCCTTCTTTTCCAGGGCTTCATCTGCTCATGGACTAAGGGAACAGGTTGTGAACCTATTATGGGACTTCTTGGCCGTAACGGTTCTGACTTCTCTGCTGCAATCATCGGTGCATCTCTTCGTGTTAAGCGTGTTGAATTCTGGACTGATGTTGACGGAGTTTTCACAGCAGACCCACGTATCGTAAAGGACGCTGTTCTTGTTGATGATATGACTTATGAAGAAGCTATGGAACTTTCTTTCTTCGGATCAAAAGTTCTTCATCCAAAAACACTGGCACCTCTTCAGGCAAAAAATATCGAAGCCTGGAGTCTGAACTCTCACAATCCAAGTGCCCGCGGTACAAGAATCGGAAAAGGACCTTTCAAACGCGAAAGCCCTATCTGCGGTATTTCATGCCTTAAAAACGTATCCATGATTTCTGTTTCAGGAACAGGAATGAAAGGACGCAAAGGAATGGCTAGCCGCATTTTTGCCGCTGTTGGTCAGGCCGGAATTTCGATTCTCCTTATTACTCAGTCTTCTTCTGAATACACAATTACTTTCTGTGTTCGTGATTCAGAAGCAAATAAAGTTCAGGACGTTCTCAATAAGGAACTGGAACTTGAAATCAATGACGGACTTATCAACAAAATTGAAGTTCAGTCAAACTGTGCAGTTGTTTCAATCGTAGGTGACGGAATGATCCAGAACCGCGGTATTGCAGGAAAGTTCCTTGATGCTCTTGCTTCACAGGATATCAACAACCTTGCAATTGCTCAGGGAAGTTCAGAACGCTGTATTTCAAGTGTTATCCAGGGAGATATGGGCGACACTGCTGTTCGTGTTATCAACCGTTTCTTCTTCAACGCAAAACAGTCAATCGAAGTATTTGCTTTCGGTGCCGGAACAATCGGGGGAACACTTATCGATCAGATTGCATCCCAGCACGACAAGCTTCTTGCAAAGAACGTTGATATCAAGGTTATGTGTATCACAACAATCGATGGAATGTATCTGAATGAAGAAGGCATTGATCTTTCAACATGGCGCGAAACTATGAAGAATCCGCCAATCAAATTCTCTACTTCAGACAAGAACGTAAATGAAATCATCGAATTCGTAAAACGTGTTAAGCCTCTGAACCCGGTATTTGTTGACTGTACAGCTTCATACGATCTTCCTGAACGTTATCTTGATCTTCTTAATGCCGGTATGAGCATTGCAACTCCAAACAAACGTGCAAACTCAATGAATATCGAATTCTACAGAAACCTGCGTGAAACAGCAAACAAGATGAACCGCCGCTTCCTTTACGAAACAAACGTAGGTGCCGGTCTTCCAATTATCGATACTCTGCAGAACCTCTTCAAATCAGGTGATGCTCTTTCTGAATTCAACGGAATCATGTCTGGTTCACTTTCATACATCTTCGGAAAACTCGACGAAGGTGTTTCATTCAGTGAAGCTGTTCTTGGTGCCCGTGAACTCCGCTATACTGAACCGGATCCACGTGATGACCTGAACGGTATGGACGTTGCCCGCAAGGCTCTTATCATTGCCCGTGAAAGCGGAATGGATATTGAACTTTCAGACATCACAATGCACAAAGTATTCCCTGATTCATTCAACTCTGAAGGAACTGTTGAAGAATTCCTCAAGAACCTTCCACAGGTTGATGAATACTTTGCAAAGAAAATTGCCGATCTTAAAAAAGAAGGCAAAGTTCTCCGCATGGGTGCAACAATCAAAGACGGAAAAGTTTCTGTCGGTATGATGGAAGTTACAGAAGACAATCCACTCTACGGTGTTCGTGGTGGTGAAAACGCATTTGTATTCTACACAGAACGTTACCAGCCAATTCCACTTACAGTTCGCGGTTACGGTGCCGGTGCCGGAGTTACAGCTGCCGGTGTATTCGGAGATATTCTCCGTACTGTAAGCTTCAACTAATAAACGGAAGAAAGCATGAAGTCATTTGATTATCTTCTGACTGTATACAATGTTATAAGACCAATTCTCGACGTTGGAATCATGACCATCATGCTTTACAAAGCTTATGAACTTCTGGCTAAAACCAACGGTATCCAGATCATCAGGGCTGCAGTAATTGTTGCCATGGTTTATGCCATGGCATCTATTCTTAAGCTTCAGACTCTTCTCTGGCTTATGAGTATTCTTGCTCCTGGTCTTGTTATGGCTTTCGTTGTTATCTTCCAGCCTGAAATCCGTAAGCTTTTCCTTCGTCTTGGACAGACCCGCTTCCTTGCATTCGGTAGCCGTTCCAAACATTCCTATGTAGACTCTGTTCTTATTGCGGCTGAAATGCTTTCAAAACAGAGACGCGGTATGCTGGCTGTTTTTATGCGCCAGACAAAGTTCGACGACCTTATTTCCCACGGAACAAAACTGAATGCAGACCTTTCTTCAAGTCTTCTTCTGACCATTTTTGGAAAAGATACTCCGCTTCATGACGGTGCCTGTTTTATTCAGGGCGGAAAACTTCTTGCAGCCGGATGCTTCCTTCCTCCGTCGGAACAGTACGATATTAAAAAGACTTTTGGTACAAGACACCGAGCTGCTCTCGGGCTTGCTGAAGTTTCAGATGCTGTTGTTCTGATCGTTTCTGAAGAAACCGGTGCAATCAGTCTTGCTTATGATGCTGAACTTCATTATGACCTTAAGCTTGATGAACTGACAAAGATTCTGGAAAACCTTCTTGAAATTACTCCGGATGCATATAACATGGAGGACTCAATCGATGAAAGTAAATCAGTTTCCTAAAGTTATTTCAGAAAACTGGCCGATTAAAGTTCTCTGCTTCTGTATGGCCATTCTTCTTTATCTTTTCTATCATCTTTCGCTGGTTGACCGTCAGTCGATTGTTGTTCCTCTGGAACTGGTTCAGGACGGTGGAGTGGAAGCGGTAGGAGACGTTCCTAAATCCGTAAAGATTATTGTAAGATCCAGCCGGGAAACCAGAAGTGCTTCACAGATTAATGGAATCAAAGCATCTTTGAATCTGAATTATCTTCCGGCTTCCGGTATTTATGAAGTTCCTGTTTCACTTTCTGTTTCTGATACACTCATGGGAATTGATCCTCTTGAAATTATAGTAAAGCCAGAAACTGTCATGGTAAACGTTGAGCGGAAACTTTCAAAGGCTGTAAAAGTTGACGTTCCTTTTTTCGGTACTCCGGCTCACGGTTATGAAATAAAGGATTATTCCGTTACTCCGAAATTCATTCAGATAGTCGGGGCAGATTCAATTGTAAAAGGAATCAGCTCAGTTCTTACAAACGCTGTTGATGTAACTGATGTTTCTGAAGACTGCGAATTTACAGTAGATCTTCAGCGTCATAATAAAATGATTGATTTTCCGAATAATACAAAATATTCCGTAAAAGTTTCTGTAGCACCTGCTATTGTTGAAAAAGAATTCACAGAAGTAAGTCCTTTGCTGATAAACGGAAACGAAGAATTTATTTTTGAGACTGAAACCAAAACTGTTTCCTACAAGATTTCAGGGCCTGAACTTTATATGGAAAATTACGAGCCGAATGCAAATTCTGTAAGTATTGACTGCAGTTCTGTAACGGCTCCAGGTTCATATACACTTCCAGTGGCTTATTCATTTCCTTCTGTATTTAAAATTGTTTCTATTCCTGTTCAGGAAATTACATTTACAGTAAATGAAAAGCCTGTTCTTCCTTCTGAAGAAACAGAAGGAAATGCTGAAAACAGCACTGAAGTTTCTTCATCAGAAAAGGAATAGAAACGCTCATATGATTTTTGGAATTGGTACTGACATTACAGAAGTAAAACGTTTCCGGAAATGGATTTCCGATCCCAAAATGATTTCCCGTTTTTTCAACGAAACGGAACAGAAGGAAACAGGATCAGAAAAAAGCAGACTTGAACATTATGCCGCCAGGTTTGCTGCTAAAGAGGCTTTTTCCAAAGCTCTTGGAACAGGAATTCTGGGGTTTGACCTTAAAGAAGTTTTTATTGTTAAGGACGAAAACGGAAAACCTTTTATGAAAGTTACCGGAAAAGCCGAAAATTTACTGAAGGAACGGTGCGGAAACTGCGCAGTTCACGTTAGTCTTAGTCATGAAACTGAATATGCAATTGCATATGTAGTTATTGAAAAGCTGGAGGAATAAGATGGCTGTTACCGGAGTAAAAAAGCAATCTGAAAACAAAAAGCCTGTCATTTCTTACTGGGCAAAAGAAAAATGCCGCTGTCCTGTATGCAAAAAAGAATTCGACCACGAAGTAATGATGAGCGGACAGGGGCGAATGATTGCCGGAAACCTTACCGATGAACTTCACCGAAATTTTGAGCCTTCAGCAAAATATGGCCGTGTATATCCTTTGATTTACGAAATCGGAGCATGTCCGAACTGTTATACAGCTTTTTTCTGGAATGATTTCAAAGAACTTAAAAATAAGGATGATGAAGATAAAATCTTTGATCATATTGAACGCCGTAAAGCAGCAGTCAATGAAATCTTTCCTTATTTCAATCTGAAGCATGAACGCACTCTTTTTGATGGTGCTGCAATGTATTATCTTGCACTTCTTACATACAATGATGTTTCTGCCGAAATGCTGCCAACTCTTAAGCAGGGTATTCTTTCACTTCGTCTTGCATGGCTCTGTAAAGAACTGAACCAGCGTTGTGCTGATCATAATTATGATTACATTTCAGATGTTTTCTACCGCAAGGCTCTGTTCTTTTATCAGCAGGCTGTTTATAACGAAACTGCCCGTACAGAAAAAAGTTCAACTCTTGGAAATATGGGGCCTGATATGGACAAGAACTACGGATGGGATGGAGTAATCTATCTTTGCGGACTTCTTGAATACAAGTATGGTCAGCAGGAAGATGTTCAGCTGAGACTTAAGAAACTTTCTGAATCCAAGACTGCTATTGCCCGTATTTTTGGACTTGGTAAATCTTCAAAGAACAAACCAGGCCCGCTTCTTGAACATGCCCGTAATCTTTACGATAACCTTTCAAAAGTAGTAGCAGACGACGACTTCTAATGCGTAATATTCTTCTTACCATTTCATACGATGGAACCGATTTTTGCGGCTGGCAAAGGCAGGACAGGGCAGATGAAGGCCGGCCGATGCGTACTGTTCAGGCAGAAATCGAAAACGCTCTTTTTAAAATCCATAAAGAAAAAACAACTCTTTACGGTTCCGGCCGTACCGACAGCGGTGTTCACGGATACGGACAGGCTGCTAATTTTCTTTCTCCGATTGATTCAATTCCCGTTGAAAATTATGTAAGGGCACTGAATGCTTTTCTTCCTGATGATATCAGAATCAGAAAGGCGGAGGAAAAACCGGAAGAATTCAATTCCCGGTTTTCGGCTACTTCTCGAAGCTACCGTTATTTCATGAATTATGAAGGTATTCTTTCAGCTTCGCAGACACGTTATGTTTGGGACATAAAGAACTATACTCCGGATCTGGAACGGCTTAATGCAATCAGTTCCTGTTTACGGGGAGAGCTTGACTGTGCTTCATTCGCAGCAAGCGGAGACCAGAGTATTTCTACATGCCGCTATCTTGATAATGCTCATTTCTTTATTCAGGAAGATCTGTTTGGAAAGAAACTTCTGGTTTTTGAAATTGAAGCAAATGCTTTTTTGTGGAAAATGGTCAGAACCCTTACAGGGACTATAGTTAATCTTGATAAGAATGGAGCGGAACCTGACGCTCTTAAGAAAATCCTTGAGGCAAAAGACCGTACTTTTGCAGGAGTTACGGCTCCGCCTACGGGACTCTTTTTGTGGGAAGTGAAGTTTGACGGAATCCGCCGTCACGTATAATAATCAGTTTACTTTTTTGCAACACCAAGCTGACCGCAGGCCCCGCCGATTTTTCTTCCGCGTTTTGTACGGAGTGTTACGTTAAGGCCCGCTTTTTCTAGGCGTTCTACAAAGCGGTGAACTTCATTTGAGCCTGGTTCAGTAAACGGAAGTGTCTCAACCGGGTTCCATGGAATCAGGTTGATGTTCACGTCTATTCCTTTTGCAAATTCAATCATGTTTAATGCACTCTGTTCAGTAGTGTTTTTGTCATGAAGAAGAGCTGCTTCCAGAGTAACACGCTTTCCGCTTTTTTCTGCATAATATGCAATTGCTTTTTTCAGATCCGGAAGACTGTTGCCGTTTGTTACCGGCATAAGTTCCTTTCTGAGATCTTCATCAGCGGTTGTAAGAGAAACTGCAAGTCTGATGTGAGGACCGTTGTCGGCCAGGTCGTAGATGCCTTTAATGATTCCCGAAGTAGAAAGGGTAATGCGTTTTTTTGAAAGGGCACGGCCGTCGGCGCTGCAGAGAATATCAATGGCTTTACGGATACCATCAAGGTTCTGCATCGGTTCGCCCATTCCCATGAAAACTATGTTGTCCAGAGTTCCCGCATGCTGTTCCAGATACAGGAACTGTTCCACGATTTCTGCAGGAGTAAGGTTTCTTGAAAGGCCAAGAGTTCCTGTCATACAGAAAGCACATTTCATTGCACAGCCGGCCTGGCAGGAAACGCATGCAGTTTTGCGGCCTTCTTTGTCTGTAAGGAGAACCGTTTCAACTGCATTGCCATCGTGAAGTGTAATCTGAAGTTTTATAGTTCCGTCCGGGTCTTTCAGGACGTTTGAAACTTTTGACGTTCTGAGAACAGATTTCTGTTCAAGTTCTGTACGGAGTGCAAGACTAAGGTTAGTCATCTGGGAGAATTCAGTTACGCCTGAACCAACCCATTTGAAAATCTGCTTCCCGCGGAATTTTTCTTTGAGACCAAGTTGTTCTGTTATTTCAGCAGGAAGTAATCCTGTAAGTACTATATCAGCCAATTTTTACCAGCATGTCAGAAACCGCCTGGCTTCTGATTCCTATTTTCTGAAAGTCTTCCAGAAGAGCGATTGCGTCAGTTCTTCTGTTTGTTTTCATGAAGCAGTCTGCCAGATCAACATAAAGGCGGTAATTCTTTCTGTCATCGCGGATAAGTGACTGAAGGCGGTCAATTGCTTCATCAAACTTTCCTTCGTCTTTACAAAGAAGTGCAAGACCAAGGGCTGCATAGATATCAAAATCAATATCAAGAGCTTTGTTATAATAGCGTTTTGCCATTTCAAAGTCACCTGTATTTCTATAAGCGTCTCCGGCACGAGTGAGAATTACTTTATTTTCAGGATCGATTTCAAGAATCTTGTTCCAGTATTTGATTGATTCAGTCTGGTTATTCATTCCGCGGTAGCAGTCAGCCATTCCGAAGAGTGCGTAAAAGTTTTTAGGATCACGTTCCAGAGCTTTTTCAAAGAACGGAATTCCGTCGGCAAAAGTCTTGAGCTTTCTGTGGCAGTTTCCAAGAGATGTAAGAACGCGGATGTCGCAGGATTCCTGATTCTGGTTATACATACGGGTCCAGTAGAAAAGAGCTTCGCGGTATTCTTTGTAATCGTAATGGAGGTGACCAAGCCCGATTAATGCGTAAGGATTAGTGTTTTCGTATTCAAGAACTTTAAGGTAGATTTCCTTTGAACGTTTGAAGATGCGGATTTTACGGTATGCGTCGGCTACGCGTGTAAGAACTGTAATGTTTCTTTCATCCTGTTTAAGGTACTGTTCCCAGATCTGAATTGCTTTTGTGAACTGGTTCAGTGCTTTGTAACAGTCAGCAAGACCAAAGAGTGCATAATTATTGTTAGGGTGGAATTCAAGGCACTGGTTGTAGTATTTAATTGCTTCATTGAAGTTGTGGCTTTTGCGCATTGCATCTCCAAGACCAACAAGTGCATAATTGTTGTTTTCTTCCAGAGACAGAACTTCTTCAAAAGAATTCTTCGCGTCTTCAATGTTCTCTTCTTTCAGGAACTGATAGCCAAGTTTAGACAGCTCTGAAATTTTTTCATTCAGAGAATCTTCACCCGAATCTGAAGAAGCTTTCAGTTCTTCCGGAATGAAAAAATCCCCGGATTCAACTTCTCTGATTTCCTCAAACTCTCCGATACCTTCTGTTTTCTTTTTTCCAAACATTTTTAATGCCTCCTTTTTTTTTACACTTTTAGTTTTCAGTTAGCAATTTGGATATAACTTTTGCGATGTCTTCATAAATCGGTTCAGCTTTTCTCTGGTTATGTGCCAAATGGTATTGTTTCAAAGCCTTCAGGCTTTCATTTTTTTCCGCATAATAATCTCCGGTTCTTGTAAGGCCGTCTGAATAACCTGTTGTGATATAGATACGACGGGCATCCTCCACATTTCCGTTGTTGAACATAATGTTTGCCTTTCTGTTCAGAATGGCTTTCTGTTCGGAAGTAAGGCCCGAAACAGGGTTGTCTGTAACTTTAATGAATCCGTCGGGAATCTGTTTTTCTTCCAGAACCTCTTTCGGATCAAGTTTCTTAGGCTTATCTCTCATTCTTCACTTCCGTATGTATAGAAATCTACGATTGATCTTCCGTAGATTCTCTGGTCTGTTCTTTTAAGGTTTCCGATTGTATCGGGCATAAAGTGTTCTTCCGGACGATGAACCATGATGGTTCCTGTTTTCTTTAAAAGCCCGTTCTGGTCTGCCTGAAGAATTATCTGTTCATGATATTTATAAGGGAAGGGCGGATCAAAAAAGATATAATCGAATTCGCTTTTACATCTTTTGATGAAATATTCAACAGGCATAAAGTGGCACTGAACTCTGACTCCGCATTCTGTTTCTGCAACCTGAACATTCTGGAGTACAGTATTAACTTTGATTTTGTCTTTTTCGCAGAGTTCAACATGGCTTGCACCACGGGAAACTGCTTCAAGGGCAATCGTTCCCGAACCCGAGAACAGATCGAGCCAGGACTTTCCTGTTAAGTCACCGAGAATTGAAAATACTGATTCTCTCATTCTGTCCATGGCAGGTCTGATGACTCCGTCAGGGCATTTGATCTGTCTTCCTTTTAATGTTCCGCCTGTAATTCTCATATCTATTGTTTGTTAAGAGACCAGTAGATCTCATCCCTTCGTAATTTTTTATTTTCTTCTGCATAGTTGAATGCAGTCTTTCCTTCTGTAGAACGGACTTTTGAGTTTGCTTTGTTTTCAAGAAGGAGTTTTACCGCTTTTGTAGACGATGAATATTTACATGCGTACATAAGCGGAGTCTTTCCTTCGTAGTATGAGTTAACCGGAAGTCCGTAATTCAGGAATACTTTCATTTTTGCAAGAAGAGTGAATTCTGTTTCATCGCGAGACATAAGAAGCTGAACAAAAGCTTTCAGCACTTCTTTGTCTGAAGGAGGATAACTGGAAATGATTTTCTTGATTACATCAGGATTATCATTGTAGCAGGCAGCCATTACAGCGGTGGAAAGACCGTACTTTGTAAGAATTTTTACATCAGCTCCGTTATCAATAAGGAATGAAACAATGGAAAGATTGCTCTGATATCTTACAGCATACATAAGAGCTGTCCATCCTTCATTGTCTTTTGCGTTTATGTCTGCTCCGGCTTCAATAAGTGCCCGGATTTTCCAGTCATTTCCGTCTTTTACAGCACGCATGAGGGCTGTTTCACCGGAAAAAGAAACTGTATTCATGTCATTCAGGAGTTCCTGAGAAACTGAATCTTCCGGTGCTTTCGGAAGACCATATTCAGTTGCAGTAAAGAAATCGGAAAGATATGTTTTACGTGTTCTTTCAGAAGATGCCATGAAATCTACCGGGAAAAGATCCTTGATTCCAGGTTCCTCTTCCTTTTTTTCAGTTATTTCCGGTTCTTCTTCAGGGAAGTAATCCTGTGTTTCTTCGAATACCGAAAGTTCGGCTTTTTCGTCTTCTGCTGTTTTTACTTCTTCAGGAATGTATGTTGTTTCGCCATTGTCGAATCTGTCTTTAAGGGCAAGATACTTTCTTCCATAATAGTCCTGAGGTCTGTTTGTAAAAGGAAGTCCGTTACGGCCGATGTAGTATTTTTTTGCAGGTTTTATTTTTGGATCACTGATCCAGACAAAAAGGGCTTCTTCAAGAGTATAGAAAGGTCCCTTGTAAATATTCTGACCGTTTTTCTTGTAGATGCACCATTCATTTTTCGGATAGAAAGTATCATCGAAGATATCATCAAAAACATCTTCTTTTTTTGCAGCAGTTTCTGCGGTTTCTTCCGGTTGTACAGGTGGGGGGAGTGTGGACTGTAATTCAGGTTCTGTATTGATTTCCTGTTCTGCCGGTACAGCATCCTGTTCTATAAATGTTTCACTGGAAGTTTCATTAAGATCTTCTTCCGCTGTTTTTGTTGAAGAACAGGAGAATAATATGAAAAGCGAGAAAATAAGAACTGATACCTTTATTACATTTTTTTTCATATAAATATTTTTAAATCAAACTTTTTTGATTGTTCTGAAAATCGGCCAGAAGTCTGGCCGGTTTTTACAGAAATGCCGGTTTAGCCGATTACATCAACACCTGTACCCGAAATGGCGGCGTTGATGGCATCTTCGATTCCTGCAGTTCCGTCGTCAAAGTCAACCAGAACCTGTGATTTGTCTGTGTTGGCTTCAGCTTTGGTAACGCCTGCAACAGCTGAAACAGCGGCCTGAACCTTAGCAGCTGTGTCTGGATCGAACATTCCGACAACATATATTTTCTTCTGCATTTTAGAAACTCCAAAATGTTTAATTTTTAAATGAAAGAGAAGTTCAAAATGATAAATCTCTCACATTTTTCATTATAGATTACATAATATCCTTTTACAAGAAATTTTTCTTGTAAAAAAATCTATATATAAAGAAGAAATCTGCCATTTTAACAAGAATATGGTGAATTTGTTAATTTTTTTGGAGAAATTATAATTTATCCACATTTTTATACAATTTTCAAAGTTTTTTCCTATACAAATTATTTTTTTATGGTGTACAATAATATGATGTACTTTAAATGTACTCAAAAAGACCTACCAAAGGGAAAAAAATGAACAAAACTTTACGCATCACGATTATCGTTGTCGCAGTTGTTGCAGCACTTGCTGTTGTATTCTCACTGCTTCCTGACGAAAATTTCCACGAGAAGTATGAAGGTTTTGATTTTTCATCAGCTTCCAGCACTGTAAAACGTGAGAAAACTTATGGAGAGTATCTCACAAAGCATGCTGCTGAATATCCGGAAAACGAAATTTCCGTTGATATCCAGAAAGTCGATGAAAAGGATTCGACCGGAGTACGTGCAGAGGCCGATTACCAGGGAGCAAAAAATGTTCTGGTAACCGACGAAGGTTCTACAGCAACATGGACTGTTGATGTACCGGAAGAAGGCTTCTACAACATCCGCATGGATTACATTGCCGTACCTTCACGCAATGTTAATATGGAACGCATTGTCCGCATTAACGGAGAAGTTCCGTTTACAGGAGCTGACACACTGGTATTCCGGAGAATCTGGAAAGACGGAACTGAAATCCGTTCAGATAACCAGGGAAACCAGATTCGCCCTACACAGAAAGAAGTTTTTGAATGGCAGTCTGTTCTGTTCAAGAGCGATTCAGGATACGAAATTGATCCTTTCAAATTCTGGTTCGAAAAGGGTAAGAATACAGTTTCTTTTGAATCTGTCAGCGAACCGATGGTTATCAAGGCTTTAAAACTTGTTCCAATTACTAAATATGACACTTACGAACAGTACGTGGCAAAATATGCTGGAAAACCGGAGAATAATTCAGCATTAACAGAATCTATCGTTGTTCAGGGTGAAAAATCATCCCGCAGATCAGATCCTTCTCTGTTTGCCCGTTACGACCGTTCTTCACCTGTTACTGAGCCATACAGCGTTGCACGAACAGTATTCAACTATACTGGCGGAGAATCGTGGAAAGCACCTGGCCAGTGGATTGAATGGGACATCGATGTTCCTGAAGACGGCTGGTATACAATTGCCGTAAAAGCACGTCAGTTCTATCAGCGCGGTTACATTTCATGCCGTGCCGTTTATATTGACAATGAAATTCCTTTTGACGGACTTAAATCTGTTGAATTCGACTATACCTCAGACTGGGAAACTGTAGTTCTTTCAGATGGAAAAGATCCTTGCAAGTTCTATCTTAAAAAAGGTGAACACACACTCCGTCTTGAAGCAACTCTCGGAAAGATGGGTGAAATGATCAGCCAGCTTGAAGACAGTGTTTACCGTCTGAATATGATTTACCGTACAATCCTGGTTCTCACAGGTGCTTATCCTGATGTAAACCGTGACTACGAAATCCACAAGGTTTATCCGGACGAAGTTGAAGCAATGAACATTGAATCAAAACGTCTTTACAAGATTGTTGATGAATTCTCTGTTCTTACAGGTCAGAAATCAGACCTTATTGCTCCGGCTCAGACTCTTGCAGTTCAGCTTGAACAGTTCTATAAACGTCCAAACAAAATCACAGAAAGCTTTGAAACTTTCAAGTCAAACATTACATCTCTGGGTTCTTCACTTCTTACTCTTACAGAAGGAAAACTCGATATTGACTATATTGTTCTGACACCGGCTAACCTTACTTACAAACCTGTTAAGTCAAATGCCGCAAAGAAATTCTGGCACGAAACACGTTCGTTCGTTACTTCTTTCTTTGTTGACTCTACACAGCTTGGTGATGTTTACGATAAGGATGATGAACACCTTATTGAAGTATGGATCGTTACAGGTCGTGACCAGTCTACAATCCTTAAGAACATGGTTGACGACAGCTTCTCACCGGCTTCGGGAATTCACGTAAACGTTAAGCTTATCAACCCGGATGCCATCCTTAATGCAGTTGTTGCAGGAAACGGTCCGGATGTTGTTCTTTCAACTTACAGAACTCAGCCTGTTGATTACGCTCTCCGTAATGCAAACGTAAACCTCATGAAGTTCCCTGACTGTGAAGAAGTTCTCAAGCAGTTCAATCCTTCCGCTTACGAAGGATTCAAATATGACGGCGGTATCTACGCTCTTCCTGAAACAGAAACATTCAACCTCCTGTTCTACAGAAAAGATATTCTTGAACAGCTTGGTCTTGAAGTTCCTCAGACTTGGGAAGACCTTATTGCATGTCTTCCAACTCTCCAGGGTAACAACCTTCAGGTAGGTGTTCCGTTCCCTTCAATCCAGGCTCCTGATATGACAGGATTCTATTCGATGATCTTCCAGAATGGAGGACGCATCTATAACGATGCAGGAACAAAAACAGAAATTGATTCTGAAGCCGGAATTGCAGCTTTCAAGACTTATACAAGTCTTTACAACAGCTACGGGCTTCCTGAATATTACGATTTCACAAGCCGTTTCCGTTCAGGTGAAATGCCAATGGGTGTTGCAAACTACGGTATGTACAACAACCTTGCAGTTGCTGCTCCTGAAATCCGCGGTCTCTGGGATTTCACTCTTCTTCCTGGAACCAAGAAAGTGGATGCCGACGGAAATACATACATTGACCGTTCAACAGGAATCGACGGTGTATGTTGTATGATGATCAGCAAGGGAAGTACAGAATTCATCACAACTGATGCAATCAACACTCTCTACGGAAAATCATCAGAAGTTGACAAAGCAGCAATGCTTAAAGAAAGAAACAAAAAGACTCTCAGAAATATCCAGCGTCAGGCTGATTCATGGGAATTCATGAAGTGGTGGGTTTCTACAGAAACTCAGGTTCGCTTCGGTCGTGAACAGGAAGCTCTCCTTGGTGCTTCAGGCCGTTATACAACAGCCAATGTTGAAGCTCTGAAACAGCTTTCATGGAGTTCAAAACAGCTCTCAGTTCTCCTTGATTCTCTTGATTACTCAGTTGGTGTTCCTGAAGTTCCTGGTTCTTACTATACATCACGCCATGTTATCAATGGTATCCGTAAAGTTATCAACTCTAAGGAAGATCCTCGCGAAACTCTCATTGACTATGCAAGAAAAATCAATGACGAACTTACACGTAAACGCCAGGAATTCAACCTGCCTGTAGAGGAGGAATAAAATGAGCGAAAAGTGGAATAAATATATCGACAGAAAGAAGCTTGCATTCCATGACGGAGTACGCAAAGCAAAGCAGATGAAATTCTGCTATGCATTCCTTGCTCCGTTTGCAATCCTTTTTATCACATTTACTATTCTTCCGATTATCAACTCAATTTATTACAGTTTCACAAACTATAATATTCTTGAAAAACCTGATTTTATCGGAATCAGAAACTATATCAATCTTCTCCTTCAGGATGAAGTAAATACAATTGCCGTAAAGAATACATTCCTTATGGCCATTATCATCGGACCTGTAGGATACATCCTGGCATTCGTTGTTGCATGGCTGATTAACGAACTTCCAAAATGGCTTCGTGCTGTTTTCGTTCTTTTCTTCTATGCTCCATCAATTTCTGTTGGTGCCATCAGTATCTTTACAATTCTGTTCCGTGATGATGCACAGGGTTGGGCAAATGCCTTCCTTATCAGAACAGGGCTTGTTTCAAAACCTCTCTCATTCTTCACTAATCCGGCAATCGGTCTTAAGATCATTATTCCGATCTGTCTGTGGTCAAGCATGGGTACAGGGTTCCTTGCTTTCGTAGCAGGTCTTAAAGGAATTGAACAGTCACAGTATGAAGCCGGTTATATTGACGGTATTCAGAACCGCTGGCAGGAACTTTGGTTCATTACTCTTCCAAATATGAAACCAACTCTTCTGTTCGGTGCTGTTATGTCTATTACAGCTGCCTTCAGTGTTGGTGATATTCCTCGTTTGCTTGCCGGTTATCCTTCAACTGACTATTACGCACGTACAGTTCTTACTCACTTGTTTGACTACGGTTACCAGCGTTTCGAAATGGGATATGCTTCGGCAATCGCTGCTGTTTTGTTCATTGTTATGATTCTTTGTAACAAGGTTATTCAGTCTGTACTCAACAGAGTCGGACACTAAGGGGTGGAGAAATGAAAAAGAAAAACCGACCATTAGACGAACATACTATCCATCACTACAAACACAGACGCCGTCCGAACCGCTCTATTACAGGGGACGTTTTCCTCTATATTCTTATTGCGCTTCTTGGTTTCTGTTTTGTATTCCCGTTGTTTTACTCAATCTGTAACTCATTCAAACCACTGGATGAACTTTTGAAATATCCGCCGGATGTTATTCCTCGTAACCCGACAACTGATAACTTTACTGACCTTCTTATTTTGATGAGTCAGTCTTATATTCCGTTTACACGCTATCTGTTCAACACAATGTTTGTAACAGTAGTTGGTACATTCGGACATATTATCATCGGTTCTATGGCTGCTTACGTTCTTGCCAAATACGATTTCCCTGGTGGAAAATTCTTCTTCCAGCTTATCGTAAAAGGTATGATGTTTACCGGATGGGTAACAGCTATTCCTAACTACCTTATTATGTGTCGCCTTCATATCGTAGATACATACTGGTCTTTGCTTCTTCCAGCTTTCTCAGCAGCTACTTCAATGTTCCTTATGAAGCAGTTCATGGAAGGCTTCCCAATGTCAATCATTGAAGCTGCAAAAATCGACGGTGCAAAGGAATGGACAATCTTTATGCGTCTTGTTATGCCTAACGTAAAACCTGCATGGCTTACAATGGGTATTCTTTCTGTAAACGGACTTTGGAATGGTTATGCCAACAACGTTATCTATACAGAAAGCAAAAAGATGCTTGCTTATGCTTTGAACCAGATTCAGGCTGGTGGTATTGCCCGTCAGGGACCTGCCGCTGCTGTTATGGTTGTTATGATTATTGTTCCAATCACTCTGTTTATCCTTTCTCAGGGACAGATCATGGAAACAATGGCTACATCAGGACTTAAGGACTAACGCTATGAAGAAACGAATTACATTATTTATCATTTCGACTTTGTTCATCTGTGCAGGTCTTTTTGCAAAAGGTGACAGCTATATTTATGACTATTGGGGAGAAATTGAAAAGTCTCCTGATATGTACCGTGTATCAAGTGTTCTTTACGCCGGTGAAATCGGAGTTGAAAATTCACTGAAGAATCCTTCAGGTCTTTTCTGCTACAAGGACATGGTTTACATCGTAGATACAGACAATAACCGTATCATTGAACTTAAATATAACGAAAACAAGACTCTGTCTTTCAGCCGTGTTATTGACCGTTTCTATTCTGACGGTAAAGTTCTTGAAACTTTCAATCAGCCAAAAGACCTGTTCATCAATAAAGAAGATGAAACATTCTTCATTGCTGATACAGGAAATAACCGTGTTGTAAAACTTGATAAAGATCTGAATTATCTTCTTACATTCGTTGAACCTGATGATCCTACATACGAAAAGGGAAAGACATTCCTTCCTGAAAAAGTTGTAGCCGATGTTCGTGGCCGTGCATACGTTCAGGCCAGAAACGTAAACAAAGGTTTCCTGAAATACGAATATGACGGAAAATTCTCTTCTTTCTACGGTGCAAGTGAAGTAACTTTCAATTTCAGTGATTATATCTGGAAAAGACTTTCAACCCGTGCCCAGCGTGAACAGATGGAATCATTTGTTCCTACTGAATATTCAAACGCTTACATGGACAGCACAGGCTTTATTTATGCCGTTCTGAAAACATTTAATGAATGGGATCTTAAATGGGATAAAGCAAAACCTATCCGCCGTCTGAATGCTCTTGGTTCTGATATTCTTGTTAAGAACGGAACTTACCTTCCAATCGGTGACCTTCAGTGGGGTAATGCAGCCGGTATTAAAGGACCAGCTCACTTCTCTGATATTACTGTTCTTGAAAACGATGTTTACATTGTAGTCGATGAAGTACGCGGTCGTATTTTTGGTTACAACAACCAGGGATACATGCTCTTTGCATTCGGTGGAAAGGGTAATATCGAAGGTTACTTCAGAAACCCTACAGCTATTGATCACCTTGGAAGAGACCTTTTTGTTCTTGATTCCCAGGGATGTTCTCTTACAGTATTTACTCCAACAGAATGTGGTGACCTTGTTTTTGACGCTACTGAATATTATGCAATGGGTGAATACGATGCTGCAGCAGACGTATGGGCAGATGTTCTTAAGCTGAACGGTACTTATGACCTGGCATATATTGGACTTGGAAAAGCCTATATGCGTCAGAAGAAATATCACGAAGCAATGGAATACTTCAGTCTGAAAAAAGACAAGAGAGATTACTCAAAAGCCTTTACTTACTATCGTAAGGAATGGATTGAAGGAAACATCGGCTGGATTATGATTGTTGTAATCGTTGCCGTAGTTGTATGGCTCGTTTGCAAAGTAGTTAAGAAAATCAAGATGGAGATGGCTGACTTATGAGTTATATAACTAAAAAAATCAAGAAAATGGGTCAGAAAGAAAATTACGTCAAATTTCTTACGACCCTTAAATATGCATTCTACGTTATTTTCCATCCGGCTGACGGTTTCTGGGATTTGACACATGCAAAACGCGGATCTTATTCTGCTGCAAACTTTATTGTATTTATGACTCTTCTTACACACATCTGGAAGCTCAGATATACAAACTTCCTGTTCCTGGATGTTCAGTGGCAGAAAGTTAACATCTTCATGGAGTTTGCAACAATTCTTCTTCCACTGGCAATTTTCTGTATCTGTAACTGGGGTGTAACAACTCTCTTTGACGGAAAAGGAACTTTAGGAAATATCTACATGGGAACTGCTTATGCACTTACTCCTTATGTGCTGCTTCAGATTCCTATGATTATCCTGAGTAATGTGGTAACAGTAGAAGAAGGTGCCTTCTATGTAGTTTTCAACAACATTTCACTTATGTGGTGTCTGATGTTGATTTTTATGGCCATGATGATGATTCATGCATACAGTGCAGGAAAAACTTTCCTGTTCATGATTTTTACAATCTTCGGTATGCTGGTATTCATTTTCATTATGCTTCTTTTCTTCAGTATGATTTCTCAGGGTGTTGCATACTTTGTTTCACTGGCAAAAGAAGTCATGTTCCGCTTGAATTGATGAGGTTTTGGGAGTACTTGAATGAAAACTAAAGAACCAAAGACTGAAAAGGTCAAAGAAATAAAAGAAAAAAAGGTTAAGGAACCGAAAGCTCCAAAGGTAAAGAAAGCTAAAAAGCAGATGCCTGAAGGTTATATCGGACGTCCAAAGCCAATGAAAACAAAGGCGCCTCTTTTCCATAAACCGACAAAGGGCTTCTATATCTCTCTGGGTATCTGGATTGTTGTAATCGCTTTCATTGCATACATTGCAATCAGACTTATGAATGTTGCTCCACTGAACCTTAAGAACGTTGTAAGATACGATTTTAAGGAAGCAGGGCAGCCTGAAAGCTATGTGCTTGAAAATCAGTACCTTAAGTTTGAAATGGATCCTTTCACAACATTATTTACTGTAACTCAGAAAGATACAGGTCATGTATGGAGTTCTAATCCTGAAGGAGCAGCAACAGACCGTCTTGCTCTTGTAAAAGAAAAGAACAACATGATGTCTCCGTTCCTTCTTAAATATTCTACAGAAAACGGTGTTGATACCCTTTATGATTTCTATTCTTCTTCTATTCAGAAGAAAGTTTACCAGATTTCTCAGAAGGGAAATGAAATCACTGTAGATTACTCAATCGGTGAAATCGAAACTGTTTATATCTATCCTATGGCTATTACAGAAAAAGACATGGATAAATGGCTTGAAAAGATGTCAAGCTCAGAACAGCGTTCAGTAAAATCAAATTACCGCCGCCTTGAAAACGGAACTTTCCTGCCTTCAGATGATGCAGGTCAGCTTCTTAAAGATTATCCTATGCTTAAAGATGAACCTATCTACATTATCCGTGATAACGTTCAGACTTATCTTAAGGAAAAGGTTCAGGGCATTTTTGCTAAATACGGTTACACAATGGAAGACTTCCAGTCTGACCTTGAAATGTACGCCGGAGCAAAAGCAAAGAACGTTCCTGGTTTCAATGTAACAGTTGTTTACAAACTTGATGGAAAGAACATGATTGTTGATGTTCCTTTCGATAAGATTGCTTACAAGGCTGATTTCCCGATTATCAGATTCTCTGTTCTTCCATACTTCGGTGCTGCAAACACTGAAGATGAAGGATTCATTTTTGTTCCGGAAGGAGGCGGTGCTTTAATCGACTTCAATAACGGAAAGACAAGACAGAACAGTTACTTCTCTGATGTTTACGGATGGGATTACGCTACAGACCGTAAGGCTGTTATGAATGAAACCCGTGCCGCTTTCCCTGTTTTCGGAATGTCATACGGGGACTCAAGTTTCGTTTCTATCATTGAAAAGGGTGCCGAATATGCCGGTATCAACGCCGACATTGCAGGAAGAATGAACAGCTTCAACTATGCTTACGCTGAATATAAAATGATTCACGGTGAACAGTATGAAGCTTCATCAAGAAATATTAATACACAGTATGCCTACGAAAAGGGACTGCCGGAAGGAGAATCAATCACTCAGGTTTATTCGTTCATTGACAGCGGTTCTTATGTAGATATGGCAAAAACTTACCGTAATTATCTTTTCGGTAATAAAAAAGCCGTAAAAGAAACTTCTGTTCCACTTACAGTTGAAATCATTGGTGCTGTTGATAAAGTTCAGCAGGTTCTTGGTATTCCAAAAACAAGACCATACAAGCTTACTTCTTATAAAGAAGCCGGTGTAATTGCTGATAAGATCAATGATCTTGGAATTGAAAATACAAACTACAAGCTTACAGGTTTCATCAACGGTGGTGTTCGCCAGAAGATTCTTAAGAAAGTAACTTTCATCAGTCAGCTTGGTGGAAAATCAGGATTCAAATCTTTTGCTGCAAAAGCAAAAAATAACGGAAGCAAACTGTATCTTGACGGTACTGTTCAGATTTCAAACAGAACAGGATTCTTTGGCGGCTTCAACCGCTTTAAGGATACTTCACGTTTTGCAAGTTCAGAAATCTGTGAGCTCAGTGAATACTCTCCGATTTTCTATGCAAAACTTGATACACGTGATTCTTATTATCTGCTTCGTCCTGAACTTACAAAAAAGATTTCAGGAAACTTTGCAAAAACAGTTTCAAAACTTGACCTCGAGGGTGTTTCATACCATGACAACGGATATCTGCTTTCTTCTGACCTGAACTCAAAGAAGAAGGTCAGCCGTTCTGCTTCAAGAGAAATGCAGCAGAAAGCATTTGAAGAAGTGGCTGGAAATGGTCTTGGAATTATGGTAAATGCAGGAAATGCTTATTCAATTCCTTACGCAGGATTTGTTACAAATCTTGTAATGCACGGAAATGAATACAATATTCTTGACCGCCATGTTCCGTTCTACCAGATTGCTCTTCACGGAAATGTTAATTTTGCTGGAACACCAATCAACCTTGCTCCTGAAAACAAGCAGGGACTTCTGGAAGCTGCAGAATCAGGTTCATGTCTTTACTTCACATTCATGAATGAAAATGAAAAAGCTCTTGCTGATACATTCTATTCTGAATACTTCGCTTCTAACTTTGACAAGTGGGAAGAAAGACTTGGAACAATCTATGCAGATTACAACAAAGGTATTTCGAAAGTTATCAGTGAAAGAATTGATGACCATGAATATCTTTCAAAATCAGTTACAGTTACTACTTATGAAAACGGCTGCAAAGTTTATGTAAACTTTGGATACACTGACTTCACTACAGATGACGGTGTAGTTATTCCGTCCCGTGAATATAAAGTAACGGAGGCAAGATAATGAAACTTTTTGAGAAAATTTTTAAGAAAAAGCAGATCGGATTGATGGGGCACCGCGCACTTATCGGGTACGCATTCATTTCCCCGTTCATCATCGGATTCCTGTTTTTCATGATCAAACCATTGTACCAGTCTCTGCATATGAGTTTGTGTAATGTTGAACTTACACCTCATGGATTTACAATGGAACTTAACAAGTTCGGACACTATATCCGTGCTCTGACAATTGACCCTGAATTCAACCGTATGCTTACAGAAACTATCGGAACAATGTTCTTCCAGTCTCTGGCTACAATTGTTTTCAGTTTCTTCGTAGCTCTTCTTCTGAACCAGAAGTTCAAGGGAAGAACAATGGTTCGTTCCATTTTCTTCCTTTGTGTAATTCTTTCTTCCGGTGTTCTTGTTGGTCTTGAATACAATAACTCTCTTCTGTCATCTCTCAAAGATACAATCGAAGAATCGGGTAGATCAAACTCAATTACTGACATTCTGGAAAAAATCCTTGTTTCAAATACAGGTGGTGTAAACGGAATCAGCGGTAGAGTATTCAAAAAGGTTTTCGAAATCATCGATGGTATTTACGAAGTAGCAATGGCTTCCGGTATCCAGATTATTATCTTCCTTTCCGGACTTCAGAATATTTCACCAAGTATGTATGAAGCTGCCCAGATGGAAGGTTGTACTTCATGGGAAAGCCTCTGGAAGGTTACAGTTCCAATGGTAAGCCCGCTTATGCTGGTTTGCTGGATTTATACTATTGTTGACTTCTTTATGAAGACCGACAACAGAATCATGTCAAAAATCAATGACCAGATGATTATTTATCTGAACTACGGTTACAGTTCGGCTTTGGCCTGGATTTACTTTATTGTAGTTATGCTTTTCATTGGTTTGAGCTCTCTGATTATTTCTAAGGTGGTGTATAACTATGACTAAAAAAGAAACAAAAGCCGCTGCAGTAAAACCTACATTCTGGGAACGTAATGAAGCTTCTGGAGGAATCCTCCTTAAAGAAACTACAAAGAAATATGCAATTTCCATTTTCCGTGGAATTCTGCTTTTCGGAATGTGTTTTCTTATCCTTCAGCCGATTCTGAACAAGATTTCTATCAGTTTCATGGCTGAAAAAGACCTTTATGATACAACAATTATCGTTCTTCCAAAGAACTTCTCTACACTGAACTGGAAGATTGCCGCTGCAGTTATGGATTTCAGACCATCACTGATCAATACAATCTGGGTTTCAGCTCTTGTATCTGTTATTCAGGTATTCATGTGTGCTATCGTTGGTTACGGATTTTCAAGATTCCAGTTTCCTCTGAAGAAATTCTGGTTCTTCTGTGTAATTCTGGTAATCGTTATTCCTCCACAGACAATTTCTACTTCTTTGTTCCTTCACTTCCGCTTTTTCAAGTTCTTTGGAGCAACACTGAACCTTCGTAACTCTATGATTCCTTATATCCTTATGTGTTTCACATGTATGGGACTTAAGGACGGGCTTTACATCTTCATGATCCGCCAGTACTTCCTGGGATTCCCGTTTGAACTGGAAGAAGCCGCTTATGTAGACGGATGTAACTCAATCCGTACATTCCTTCAGATCATGATTCCAGGTGCAAAACCTATTCTTACATCTTGTTTCCTGTTCTCTTACGTATGGCAGTGGACAGACCAGTTCTATACTGAACTCTTCCTTGGAAAAATCCAGATGCTTTCTGTACAGGTTGCATCTCTGGCTGACCGTTTTGCCCAGTACATGCTGAGTACTTACGGTATTCCGACTGTTACAACAGGTTATACAAATGCAATTGTTTCAACTGGTGTTCTTCTTACACTTATTCCACTTCTGATTCTTTATGCATTTGCCCAGAACCTGTTTGTAGAAAGCCTTACAGCTTCAGGTCTTAAGGAATAGTTTTTTATTCTGAATTTTTGTAACCCGCAGTTAATCTGCGGGTTTTTTGTTTTAAATCTATAAAAACTCCATACTGAGTAGGGTAATTCCTTTATTCATAAATATATGGAGATTTATTTCTTGAAAACGTGTTTTTCAATGATATAATAATAAAATCAGATTTTCTGATGCATTTAGGAGGAAAAAATGCGAAAAACAACAAAAAGAGCTCTGGTTTCAGGACTCGCTATTCTTTTGATTTCTTCTTCGGTATTTGCTGCACCAAAGAAAAAAATGTCAAAAGATGAAAAAGCTCAGGCAAAACAGCTTGAAAAACAGTTCAAAGATTTGGGATACAAACCAAAGACAAATGAAAAGGGAAAAGTTTACAACTTTGACGGAATGGTAGTACGTGTTGCAGACTGGTGGTCAAATCCTAAGGGACAGCTCAGTGTAGAAGCTAAATCTCCACTTGAAGAAGATAATAACAAGTTCCGTCAGTATGTTATGAATGTTTATAACTGTGATATCGATCAGTTCGGTATTGGCGGATGGGGTTCACACCCACAGACAGTTGCCAACTTCTGTACAACTGGTGGTGATGAAAATTACGTATTTATTATCGACGGACGTTCAATCTCTGCCGGTCTTAAAGCAAACCTGTTCTACGATCTTTCAAAAATCAAGAGCGTTGACTGGAACGATCCAAAATGGGCTGCTTCAGTTCGCGAAAAGACAACAAAGGGAAATGCATTCTACGGATGTCGTCCTATTTCTCCTGAACCACGTGGTGGTGTTTTCTTCAATAAACGTCTTCTTAAAGAAGCAAACATTGACCCAGACACAATCTATGATCTTCAGGCTTCTGGAAAATGGACTTGGGAAACTTTCGAACAGATGCTTAAGGCTACAACTCGTGACCTTGATAACGATGGTATCCCTGATACATACGGTATGGCTAATCTGAACACAGAATTCTCTTATCTTGCAGTTATGTCAAATGGTTCTGCATGGATCGACAAAGATGCAAACGGTAAATACTTCTCTAGATGTGGTGATGAAAAAACTATTGAAGCCATGACTTGGGCAACTAAGATGGTACTGTCATACGAAAAACCAACTCCGGAAGGAGCAAACTGGGACTGGATGTATGCTGCATTCATCAACGGAGAAGTTGCTTTCCAGGCTGACCAGGAATACCGTGTTGACAACATTGCATACATGAGAGATGACTGGGGATTTGTATGTTTCCCACTTGGACCAAACTCTGACGGAAAATACAAGACACTCCACGATGACAACACATATGTTATCCCTGGATGTTACGATGCTGAAACAGCAGAAAAGATTGCAAAGATCTTTGACCTGTGGTCAGATTCAACTCCTGGATACGGTCCTGATGCATGGAAAGAAGACTACTACCCACGTTTCCGCGATGAACGTGCTGTAGATGAAACTCTCCAGTTTATGAAGGACAACGGTATCGTACGTTATGATCCACTGGTTTCTGGTCTTAATCTCGGAAACATCATCTGGAACGTATATCCTGGATACCAGACACCTCAGGAAGCTTACGAAGAAACAAAGAACGCCTTCCAGGCTCTTATTGATGAAGCTAACCGCTAATTCGTAATGTGATTATGAAAAAGAGACTTCCATCTGGAAGTCTCTTTTTTTTGTCCCGATTCCGTTTTGTGTGGTATACTAATATCAGAGGGGAAAAATGAAGCAATATATTGATTTACATCTCCATCTTGATGGATCTTTGTCACCGGAGACTATTCTTAAACTTGCAAAAAAAGACCGTATTAAGTTACCTGCTGATACTCCGGAAAAACTTAAGAAATATCTTATTGCACCTGAAAACTGTTCCAGCCTGAACGAATATCTGGAAAAGTTTGATATCCCGATTTCTGTTCTTCAGTCCAAACAGAACCTTCATGATTCCGTTTATTATCTCCTTGAAGATTTGAAAAAAATCAATTGTATTTATTCCGAAATCCGTTTTGCTCCACAGCTTCATTGCAAGAAGGGGCTTAATCAGAAGGAAGTTGTTCAGGCTTGTGTTGAAGGCCTTAATGATGGCATGAAAGATTTTGGTGTAAAATCAAACCTGATTCTTTGCTGCATGCGTGGTGAAAAAAATGATACCGTTAATCTTGATACTGTCCGTGTAGCCGGAAAATTCATTCATAAGGGTGTGTGTGCCCTGGATCTTGCAGGAGCTGAAGCTGTATATGCTACAAGGAATTTCCGGGATCTTTTCAGGATTGTAGAAAATATGGAAATTCCATTTACAATTCACGCAGGAGAAGCTGCCGGTGCTGAAAGCATAAAAGAAGCAATTCTTTTTGGTGCAAGGAGAATCGGACACGGGTGTTCCGCTTTTGATGATCCTTCTCTTGTAGAAACAATACGATATAAAAATATTGGTGTAGAATGCTGCCCCACAAGCAATCTCCAGACAAAAGCGGTTATTGATTATGCATCTCACCCGATCTGGAAATTCCTTCAGAACGGAGTTCTTTGTACAGTAAACTCTGACAATATGACTGTTTCTGATACAGATGTAAAACGGGAGTTTGATCACCTTTATGAAGACAGTCGTTTTTCTGATAAGATTTATAACCATCTTTTACGTAACAGCATATATTCTTCTTTCTTAAGTGAAGAAGAAAAAGATGAACTGTTTGAAAAGGTTGGTGGAAAATGAGATTTTTACAGACAGGAGACTGGCATCTTGGAAAGGTGATGCATGAAAGGTCTCTTCTGGAAGACCAGAAATTTTTTCTGGAGCAGATTTTCGACCAGCTTGGAAAAGAAAAATATAATGCTCTTTTAATCCCCGGTGATGTTTATGACAGGCCTGTTCCTTCGGGAGAAGCTGTTTCTCTTTTAAGTTCGTTCATTGGGAAGGTTCACCATTTTTTTCCTGAACTTGAAATCTTTATTCTTTCAGGAAACCATGACAGTGCTGAAAGACTTTCTTTTCTGAAAGATGTTCTTGATGAAATGCATATTCATATCTGTACTGATACAAATGATATTACAGAACCGGTTGTAATTCAGAATGGAACTGAAAGAACTTGTGTTTATCAGCTTCCGTTTTTATATGACGGTTCATTTAGGGATAATGAGGATAACAGTATCAGAGGTCAGGAACAGCTTTATTCTTTTGCTGCTGAAAAAATACTTCTGAATCATAAAGAAAATTATTCTGATTGTTATTCAGTTCTTTGCGCCCATCTTTTTACAATTCAGTCCCGGGTTTCTGACTCAGAAAGAAGTTTTATTGGAACTGCGGATCAGGTTTCGGCAATTCTTTTTGAAGGCTTTTCGTACACAGCAATCGGGCATCTTCATTCTTTTCAGCCTTGCGGAAAAAAAGGGAATATCTTTTATTCCGGTTCACCACTTGCTTATTCTTTTGATGACAGCCCGGAAAAATTTTTGCTTGATGTTGAAATCAAAGGAAGTTCTGAAAAACCGGAAATAAAGCTTGAAAAGATTCCGCTAAATCCTCTTCATAAGGTGGTAAGGCTCAAAGGAAAGTTTTCTGATTTCTTCGGTAAAAAGAATGAAAACGAAAATGATTTTGTTGAAATCCTCCTTGAAGATGAAGTTCTTCCGGAAGGAGCGGCAACTCTTTTACGGGAAACTTTCCCAAATCTTCTTTCGGTAAGAAAGGATTATCAGGTTTCTGAAGACATGACCGATCAGATTCAGGAAAGAAAGACGGCCATGGATTCAAGAGATCCTGAAAAAATATTCACACAGTTCTTTTCCGAGATTTATAATGGACTCGAAAATAATATGGTTGATGAGGAAAAAACAGAGTTCATGAAATCGGCTTCCGAAACCGGGTGGGGGAATTAATGCGTCCTTTAAAAATTGAGCTTAAGAATGTTGGTCCTTATCTGAATGAAACCATAGACTTTACAGATCTTTCCAATGTTTTTCTTATTACCGGTCCTACGGGTTCCGGAAAGACTTTTATCTTTGATGCAATGACTTTTGCCCTTTACGGAACTGTAAAAGGAAACCGTAATAATCTTGAAAAATCATTGAAGTCAAATCTCTGTGATAATGAAGCAGAAGCTTTCGTTGATTTTCAGTTTCTTCTGAACGGAATTAAGTATCGGGTAAAAAGATTTCTTCCGTACAATCACATTACTTCAGGGAATAAAGTTCAGTCCAAAGGTGATATTCCGGAAGTTTTCAGATTTTCTGAAAAATCAAATAGTTACGAACCTCTCTGGGAAGGAGAAAACCCTTCTGTTATTACCGAAAAAATAAAGTCTCTCATCGGTCTTGATGTAAATGAATTTTCCATGGTTGTTGTCCTTCCTCAGGGGGAGTTTGCAAAGTTCCTTTCACAGGGCTCAAAAGAACGTACCGAAACTCTTTCAAAGCTTTTTCCTGTTGATGTATACAAAGATTTAATGGAAAACGTAAAGGAAAGATTTACAGCTCTTTCTACTGAACTGAATGGTCTTGTTACTTCAAGGGAAGCACTTCTCCAGGGAAGACGGTTAAACGAATTAGAAGAAGAACTGAAAGACCTTGTAAAGAGCGGAAAGATATTTGAAAAATCCAGTGAAAAACTTTCTGCAGAAATAAATGAGCTTTCAGCAAAAATTGTAATTGCTGAACAGGAAATGAATCAGTGCCGGAAATATCAGGAGAATCTGCAGAAAAAGGAAAAACTTGAAAAGGTAAAAAATGAAATTGAAGGATTGGAAATAAAGATTTCCGAAGGCCGTAAGGCAAACAGGGTTTATCCTTTTTACAAGGCTTTTGTAAAGAATTCAGAAAATCTTTCTGAGATGAAGAAAAACTTTGAAACAGGTCAAAAGTTATATTCACAAAAATGCGTTGCATTTGAAAAACTGTGCAGTGAAAAAGAAACTGTAGAAGAATTACGGAAAGCCATTCCTGATGAAAAGGGACGTCTTGAAAAACTTTTTTCCGCCGAAAAAATTCTTTCAGAAATTACAGAAGGTAAAAAAGATCTTGAAGACCTTGAAAATGAAATTTCTGAAACAGAAAATATTCTGGAAGACCAGAAAAAAATCCTTACTGAATATGAAGACCAGAAGCTTAAAGAAGAGCGTAACGAAATTGCAGCAGAACTTTCTGTACTCTTAAAGGAAAATGAGCCTTGTCCTGTATGTGGTTCAATTCATCATCCTTCTCCTGCAGTAAAATCTGAAAAGACTCTGGATCTAGGAAAGAAAATTGAAGTCTTAAGAAAAACAGTAAAGAGTTCAGAAAGCCTTCTTTCTGAAAAACAGAAAACTGCAGAAAAACTTTCGGGTATACTGAGTGAAAAGGAAAAGATCTTTCTGGGAACCGGTTTTAAACTTCCGCTTCCTGACTCTGAAGAACTGAAAAGGGAATATGAAACACATTTGAAGAAAGTATCAGATTTTGATTCTGTTTTTCAGACGCTTTACAATGAAAAAGAAAAGATGGCTTCTACTCTTGAAGCAAATAAAGAAAATATCGCTTCTTTTGAAAAACAGACTTTGGAATCTGAAAATGAATACAGAGTGCAGTTTGAAAAATCGGGTTTTCTTTCAGAAGAGGAGTTTAAAACAAAAGCAGTTTCTGAAGACGAAATATCCGGAATGGAAAACCGTATCATCAGCTGGAATAATGAATATTCGGCTGTAAAAGCATTGCTTGAATCTACAGAAGTAAAGGGAAGCCTTGAAGAAGCTGAAAATAAGTATTCAGCTCTTTCAGATGAACTTGATGAAAAAACTGAAGCTCATAAAAAGCTTGTTTTGAATCTTCGGGAAAATAACACTAAGACCGGAAAGTTAAAAGGTCTTCTTGATACGGCAAAGAAACAGGAAAATCAGATTGAATCAATGCAGAACGAACTTGCTCCTTTGAAAAAGCTTTATGAAGATCTTTTCGGAAAGAATCCGAAAAAAATAAGTTTTGATGCCTGGGCTCTTGGTGTGTGCTTTGATGAAGTTCTGTCTGTGGGAGGAAAGCGATTCCAGGAAATTTCAAACGGCCGTTATTCATTCAGAATGAAGAACGAACTTTCCGGAAACGGGAAAAAAGGTCTTGATTTTGTAGTGTGTGATACTTATTACGGAACAGAACGTGAACTTGGAACTTTGAGCGGAGGGGAAACTTTCATGGCCTCCATAAGTCTTGCTCTTGCGGTTACTGATGTTGTTCAGGCAAGAAACGGGGGAATACAGCTTGATTCGCTTTTTATAGATGAAGGTTTTGGTACTCTCGATAACGAGACTCAGGATCTTGCCATGGAGATTCTTTCAAATCTTGGGCAGACAAAAATGATCGGAATTATTTCCCACGTAGATAATCTGAAAAACAGACTGAAAAGTCAGGTTGTGGTTCATAAAACCACAGCGGGTTCTCATATATCGCAGGTTTAATCAAAGAAAGGCTTTCCATCATAGAAATGAATTACTCCCAGTCACAATATGCAGGCGCAGGACGCTAGCTAGCGTCGCTTGTGATGAAGCGCGGCAAAGAAACTATCAATCCGCGCTTCATAACCCCTGCACCCGACACATTGTTCCTTCGCGTAATTCATTTCGGGTTGCTTTAGACCTTCATAAAACCTGCGTTTTAATGAAGGCCAGAAGTGTTTATTTTACGAATTCTTTCTTAAGGAAGTCCAGGTCAAGTTCTGGATAAAGAACATGGGCTGAAAGAAGGGCATTTACACGCTTGCGTGCAGCAGCTTTTGTTTCTTCAGAAATGTCAATCTTTCCTTTAGCTGGTTTTCCGTCTTTTGTAAGACCAGGTTTTGTATTCTTCAGAACGAAGTCAACAATTGATGCAACTTCCTTCATGTCTTCTTCATTGAATCCCAGTGTTGTAAGGGCAGGAGTTCCAAGACGAACACCACTTGTCCACCATGCACCGTTTTTGTCGTATGGAAGGGCATTTGCGTTTGCTGTGATACCACATTCGAACATTGCAGCTTCTGCCTGTTTTCCTGTAAGACCGTAAACAGTTACATCAGCCAGCATAAGGTGGTTGTCTGTTCCGCCAGTCTGGAGAGGGATGTTATATGTTTTGAGTGCTTCTGCAAGAGCAGCAGCATTCTTTACTACGTGCTGAGCGTAAGCCTGATATTCAGGTGTGTTTGCTTCTTTGAAAGCAATTGCTTTTGCAGCCATTACGTGTGGAAGAGGTCCACCGAGAACCATAGGACATCCCTTGTTTACGTAGTCTGCAAATTCTTTTTTACAAAGAATCATAGCACCACGAGGTCCGCGGAGAGTTTTGTGAGTTGTAGTTGTTACGATGTCAGCCCATTTTACAGGATCGTAGTCGTCCTGGAAAACTTTACCGGCAACGAGACCTGCAAAGTGTGCCATGTCGACCATGAGAACTGCTCCACATTTGTCAGCAATTTCGCGGAAGCGGCGGAAATTGATTTTTCTTGGGTATGCAGAATAACCGGTCAGGAGAATGAGAGGTTTTACTTCCATAGCCTGTTTTTCAATCTGGTCGTAGTCCAGAAGACCTGTTTCTTCGCTGACTCCGTATGGATGAGATTCAAACATACGTGCAGAAACGTTCATTTTGTATCCGTGTGTAAGGTGTCCGCCACAAGAGTAGTCCAGACCCATAAGCTTCTGGTTTCCGAACTTTTTGCGGAGGTCATCGAACTGTTCTGCTGTAAGGTCATTAAGAGACTTAACACCAAGTTCTTCAAGAGTAGGAGTTTCAACTTTGGCTGAAAGAATTGCCCAGTATGCAACCAGGTTTGTGTCAGCACCTGAGTGTGGCTGAACGTAAGCATAGTCTGCACCAAAGAGTTTTTCTGCTTCACGGGCTGCTGTGTTTTCTACAGCATCAACGTTTACACATCCACCATAGTAACGGTGTTCAGGGTATCCTTCAGCATATTTATCTGTAAGAAGGTTTCCCATTGCACTCTGAACTGAGAGTGAACAATAGTTTTCTGATGCAACCAGCTTAAGGTGACTTCTCTGGTTTTCGATTTCATTAACAACTGAAGCAGCAACATCCGGACCTACAGCTGCAACCTGCTGAAGGTTTGCAACATAAGCACACATTGCTGCGTTTGGTTTTCCATTGCATGATGCAAGGTAGTTTTCCAAAGGTGAACTCATTTTTATATCCTTAATTTATGGGTTTGTTTGTACAATAATAGAAGAAACAGGCAGTTTTTTCAATTGAGGTGTATTTTCTGAGCCTATAGACAGAAAAATAAATCATTATTATAATGATATAATTAAATTTATGAGAGGTGGAAGATGATTTTCCCTTTGGAAGAGCTTGTAAAATTTGATGGTAATGTATACGAAGTAACAGCTGCAGCAAGCCGCCGTGCTTTTCAGATGGCAAAAGTAAATGACCCTGAAATTGAAGCAAATGACGGAAAGGATGTTTGTGTTGCTGCTAAACAGCTTTTTGATCAGAAAGTAACTTACAGAGTAGAAAATTCTGATAACTAAATGAACCGGATTCCTGTTATCGTAATTTTTGCGCCGACAGCATCAGGAAAGACTGCCTTAATGCATGATTTGTTTTCATGTTCGGGCAGTCATTTTTTTTTAAACGGCAAGGCTGAAGTTATTAGTGCTGATTCCATGGCTGTATACAAAAAAATGGATATAGGCACTGCAAAACCTGATGAAGCCTTGTGTCGTGAAATCCCGCATCATCTTATAAATCTTGTAGATTATAAAACCCAGTTTTCCGTAGCTGATTTTGTAAATCAGGCAGATCTTGCCGTACGCAAAATCTATGAAAGGGGAAAGTATCCTGTTGTAGCCGGCGGGACAGGATTCTACATACGTTCCTTTCTCCTTGGACTTCCTGAAACTCCTGAGTCTGATGAGAATGTCAGAAATGAACTCAAAAAAAGAATGGCTCTGGAAGGACGGGAGGTTCTTTACGGGGAACTTTCCAGAGTTGACCCGGTTTCTGCGGAAAAAATCCACATGAATGATGAATTCCGTATTATAAGGGCTCTGGAAGTTTTTTACACAACAGGGAAGCCCCGTTCAAGCTTTGTTCTGAATACTGAATTCCGTAAAGATTTTGATTTTTGCCCGATCATTCTGGAACCTCCACGGGAACTTCTTTACAGGCGAATTGCCGAAAGAGTGGAAATCATGTTCAGCCAGGGCCTTGAAGAAGAAGTCAGAAACCTGATAAAAGAAGGGGCAGTTCCTGAAGACCCGGGAATGCAGGCAATAGGTTACAGGGAATTCTTTATGACTGATGATACAGAAGAAATAAAACGTATGATCATACATAATTCGTGTAAGTATGCAAAAAAACAGTATACCTATATAAAAGATCTTAAAGGCTGCAAGGTAATTCCTTATTCAGCCTCTTCTGAAGACCTGGATAAGGTAAAATCCCTTATATCTGATTTTATTTTGTAAATAAATATGATATAATCTTTTAACTGATATATTTTGAGGTATAAAAAGTGAACACAAAAGTTGCTTCTTTTCTTTCCAGACACAATTTCGTAAACCGTGTTGATGTAAAAATGACTGCAGAAGGTCTTCTTTCTGACATGCGTGCCGGTCTTAAAGGTGAAAAAGCCGATGAAGATATGATCCGCACTTACTGTCTTCCTCCAGAAAAGAGAGCTGTAAACCAAAGTGTTATCGTTATTGATGCCGGCGGAACAAACTTCCGTTCATGTCTTGTTACTTTTGATGCAGAAGGAAATGCTTCCATTTCTGACATGGAAAAGACACGTATGCCTGGTATTGAACGTGAACTTAACCGCAAAGAATTTTTTGATCAGATTGCAGAAAACCTGGAACACCTTAAGAACAAGGCAAACCGCATCGGTTTCTGTTTTTCTTACCCTATGACTATTACAGAAAACGGAGACGGTGTTCTTCTCGGCTTCTCAAAAGAAGTAAAAGCTCCTGAAGTAGTAGGTGCAAAAGTTGGTGAATGCCTTGTTAAGACTCTTGAAGAAAAGGGCTGGAACAAGATTGAACGCATTACACTCTGTAATGATACAGTAGCCGCTCTTCTGGCAGGTGCTTCGGTTATTCCTTCAAATGAAGTTTCATCGTACATCGGTATGATCCTTGGAACAGGACTCAATGCTGCATATATCCAGGAAGACTGCAGTGAATGCGCTATCAAACGTCAGATTATCGTATGTGAATCAGGAAAATACACATCGGTAAACCGTTCAGACTTTGACCTTATGGCTGACGCAAAAACAGTAAAACCTGGTTCGTTCCTTCTTGAAAAATCATGTTCAGGTGCTTACCTTGGACCAATCAGTTTCTATGCACTTACAACAGCTGCAAAAGAAGGTCTTTTCTCTGCAAAACTCAATGAAGCTCTTCTTAAACTTACAGAACTGACACTTATTGAAGCAAGCAACTTTGTTGAAAGTCCTTACAACAAGAACCTGGTTCTTGGAAAAATCCTTGCAGAAAATGGAACAGAAGAAGATTACGATATGGTTCTTCAGATGATTGATGCCGTATTCGAACGTTCGGCACGCTACGGAGCCGCAATTCTTGTAGCCTGTGTACTTCAGACCGGAATGGGAAAAAGTGCTGCAAAGCCTGTTTGTATTCTCTGTAACGGTTCAACATTCTTCAAGACTCCAATGATCCGCGAACGTGTTTATGCACAGCTTGATGAAATCCTTACTCGTGAATCGGGTATTTACTGGCGAATCGTTTCATGCGAAAATGATATCACACTGGGAGCTGCAATCAGCGGCTTGATCTAGCAGGAGAAAAACATGGCTGGAAAAGGTATCGGAAAATCAATTGTTTTACTCGTTATAATTGTGATTCTGGTTCTTGGAGGACTTTTATGGTTCGATTTCCTTGGACTGGTACACGTAAAAACCGTTTTCGGCCCTGTTTACAAACTTCTTGGTAAAGATCCGCAGGTTTCTGTTACTTCCACACAGAACAAGCCTGTTACCGGAGATCTGGATGCTGACAGACTTGCAAAACAGCGTGAAGCTCTTGATATTTTCAAGGAAGAACTTGATAAGCGGGAAGCAGATATCCAGATAATCGAAAAACAGAATGAGCAGGTTGCAACCGAACTTCTTGAAAGAGAAAAAAATCAGGAAGAACGGGAAAAGACTTTTGATCAGACTGTAAACAAATACAACGAAAAAAGTGTAAATGTAACCCGTATTGCAGAAAATCTTAACGGTATGCGTCCGGAAAATGCGGTAGCAATTCTTGAAGCTCTGGATGACCAGACTTGTATTGATGTTCTCCGCCGTGTTGAAGAAATTGCCGTTGAAACAGGTTCTGCTTCCATGGGTTCTTACTGGCTTTCACTTATGCCGGCAGAAAGAGCTGCTGAAATTCAGCGTAAAATGCTTTCTAAGCCGGAAAACCTTCAGTAATCTTTTCTTAAAAAAAATCTAACATTAATTTTTCTGTTGCCGATGATTTCAGTATGGAACTAACTGAAATCATTGTGGCCACAAAGTCACCTGACACTATGGATTTCCTGTCCTCAAAAAGCCAGAAAGCCGTTTCGTATGAAAACGGTAAGACTTTCGGCGAGTATCTGGCAGGATATTCTTCAGAACAGAGTGATTTTGAAAGCAAAAAAGCCGCAGACAGTGAAAATGAAATCTCAAGTAACGTTCCTTTATCAGAAAAAACACAGGAAAGAGTAGCAGAAAAAACGTCTGAGCCGGAGAAAAAACTCTTCGACAAAAATGAAAAAGTATCTGAAACTGAAAAAGACGAAGAAAAATCTGAAAATCAGGTTTATTACTCCCTTAATTTGATGAAGGAAGAGAACTCCAGAGCGGGTTCAGTGGAAGCCGGCAGCCTTGTAAAAGAAATGGGCGCTGTTTCGGATTCAATTCTTGAACGTATTTCTTCTATGGATGATGAATCAAGAGCAGAAATGCTTACTTCGTTCAAGGAAATCAAGATTGATGAAGACTTTGAGTTTGAAGACGTTTCCGATGATCTTCTTGCACTTGAAAATGCTCAGAGCCTTTCTGTAAGCGATCCTGAATCTTTCCTTAATGAAATTAATGTTTCTCCTTCTCTTGAAGATGAAATTACTGTCGCTTCAGATAAAAATCAGAAGACTGAATCAGATTTTGACCGTTTGAAGTCAAAAATAACCGTAACTGACCTTAGAACACAGACTGAAAAGCCTGAAAATACGGTTTTTGAAGATAAAAACACAGAGAAAGTAAAGGTCACAATGACCGGAAATGACAGTGCAACAATTGAAATGAATCTGGGACAGAACCAGCAGAATGCTGTAAGTAATGTTCTTACTTCAAATGCACAAGTTTCATCAAGTGACGGTTCTACTTTCCAGGCAATGCTGAACAATCAGATTCAGGCAAATGCATCAGAAATTGTAAAGACCGGAAATATTATTCTTAAGGACAACAACAAAGGAACAATCAATCTTGTTCTTCATCCGGATGACCTTGGTAATGTACGGCTTACACTTTCAATGGATGGTGACAAGGTTACAGGTCATATTGCCGTAAACACAAAAGAAGCAATGGAAGTTTTCAAGAATAACGCTGAAACACTTCGTGAAGCTTTCATTAAAAACGGGTTTGAAAATGCAAGTTTCGATGTTTCTTTCGGGAACGGAAGCTTTGGTGACGGCCAGTATAAACAGGCAGAAAACCAGAGAGACCAGAACAGTTTCTTTGCCAGAAGGGAATATGGTTCCTTGAATGAGGTGATTGATGCAAGTTCAGAAGGAATTTCTGAAGAAATCAATGACTTCCGAAAAAATGGAATAAACATTGTGGCCTAACAGCCGATAAGAAAAATAACCGAAAAACGTCCGGGTGGGACGAAGCATTAAAAGTGCAGGGGGAAGAGGTAAAAGATGGAAATCAATACAACCATGAATGCCGGTGAAAAGTTTGCTGTTGAAAATGCAGTAAACACATTCAACAAACAGAACCAGATTGACGGACGTGTAAAATCCGGACAGCTCGGAAAAGATGATTTTCTTAAGCTTCTGATTACCCAGCTTCAGAATCAGGATCCAACAAGTCCTATGGAAGACACACAGTTCATCTCGCAGATGGCTCAGTTCTCTTCACTGGAACAGATGACAAATATGTCTACATCTTTTTCAAAGCTTGCTGCAATGATGAACAGTCAGGAAGCATTTTCTACTATCGGGAAAACAGTTGAACTCAACGTTGGTGAAACAAATGTATCAGGAATTGTTGAGGCTGCAACACGCGGTGAAAATCCGCAGATAATGGTAAACGGCATGTATTACAGCATGGATCAGATTTCCGCCATTTACGGTAACTAAGTTAATAAATATCGAGAGGTAAAGCTATATGATGAGATCACTTTATTCAGGCGTTTCAGGACTTCAGAATCACCAGACACGCATGGATGTAATCGGAAACAACATTTCAAACGTAAACACTGTAGGTTTTAAACGTGCCCGTGTAAACTTTCAGGATATGATCAGCCAGCAGATGTCAGGGGCTGCAAAACCAACTGATGAAGTAGGTGGTGTTAATCCTAAGGAAGTTGGACTTGGTATGACAGTTGCTTCAATCGACAACGTATTTACTCAGGGAAACCTTCAGTCAACAGGTATCTCAACAGACCTTGCTATCCAGGGAAACGGATTCTTTATTCTGAAAAACGGTGAAGAATCATTCTACACACGTAACGGTGCTTTCTCACTTGATATGAACGGAACTCTTGTAAATCCTTCTAACGGTCTTAGAGTTCAGGGATGGATGGCCCGTGAACTGGATGGTGAAATGGTAGTTCAGACAGCTGCTACTCCAACAGACCTTACAATCCCTGTTGGTTCAAAAGATCCAGCTAAAGAAACAACAAACATCAACTATGCATGTAACCTTAACAAAAATACACCTGAAATCATGGAAGGTGCATCTGCTGCTGATATTGCAAAAGGAACATGGAATACAGAACAGAAGATTTATGACAGCTTCGGAAACGAACACCTTCTGGCTATTTCATTCACTCGTGTTGTAGGAAATCCTAACCAGTGGCAGGCTACTGTAAATATCGATCCAAACAATGCTGATGCAACTCAGACAAGAATCGGTCTTGGTACAACAGACGGAATGGAAAACACATTCCTCATCAACTTTGATAATTACGGACTTCTTGAAAGCGTAACTGACTCTGCAGGAAACGTAACAAATCCTGAAGGAATGGCTGTTCTTCAGGCTTCTTACACAGTTCCTGAAAGCAATGCTGATGCAGACGGAAATCCATACCGCCAGACAATGAACATCAACCTGGGAACAATCGGAAGTGCTGTAAACACTGTTACACAGTCAGCTTCAAAATCAACAACTAAAGCTTATTACCAGGACGGATATACTCTTGGATACCTTGATACATTCAAGATCGATTCAAGTGGTGTAATCACTGGTGTTTACTCAAACGGAACTAACCGTACAATCGGACAGATTGCTCTTGCAACATTCACAAACAATCAGGGACTTGAAAAAGCCGGTGACAATACATACGTTGAATCAATCAACTCTGGTATGGCAAAAATCGGTGAATCAGGAGTTGCCGGAAACGGTTCACTTCTTGCAGGTGCCCTTGAAATGTCAAACGTTGACCTTTCTGAACAGATGACAGATATGATTGTTACACAGCGCGGCTTCCAGTCTAACGCAAAAACAATCCAGACTGCAGATACACTTCTTGAAACTGTACTGAGCCTGAAACGCTAATAGCAATTAAAAATTGATAATTGACAATTGATAATTGAAAATTGGTAAATAAGAAAACCTCCGGTGGTGAAAGTCTCTGCCGGAGGTTTTTTGTTTTTAAGAAAAGATTTAGTTTTTACTCGGGCGCTACAACTTTTCCGTTTACAATTTCTTTTGGGTATACGCAGATGCCGAGTTTCTTTTCAAGAAGAGCGAATTTGTGCATCTCGTATTCGTCGCCAATTACAACGTTGATGCCGCTTTTTCCAGCACGGGCTGTTCGGCCTGAGCGGTGAACAAAGAAATCTTCGTCGTGAGGCAGATCCATCTGGATTACGTGGGTTACGTTTGCTATGTCCAGGCCGCGTGCACTCAGGTCACTTGTAATAAGGATGCGGCATTTCCCGCTTCGGAATTTGTCAATGGCAGCTTTTCTCATCTGCTTGTCGGCTTTTGCGTGAAGTGACATACAGTCAACTTTCTTGAAGCGGAGTTTCTGGTAGATGTTTTCCACCTGGTCAGCACGGCTTGTAAAAACAAGTGCTTTGCCGGGATTTTCCGCAGCAAGGAATTTTCTTAAAGTGTCGATTTTGTCGCGGTATTCAGCATAGATTGCCCAGTGTGTAATCTTCTTTTTAAGAACTTCTTCTTCTGGCATTACTACGCTTTCAGTTTCTGTAAAGAATTTGGAAACCTGTGAATTGATAGTTGCCGAACAGGCGATGATCTGGATGTTTTCCGGCATAAGGTCGCGGAGAGCGGAGGTTGGCTCAATCAGTTCCTTTTTTACCATGCGGTCTGTTTCATCAAAAATGATTGCCTGTGCATTTGAAACTTTCAGTTTTTTTAGATTGATCAGTTCCACAAGGCGGGCAGGAGTTCCAATTACAATCTGTGGTTTTTCCTTAAGCATATCAATCTGGCGTTTAAGGGGAGCTCCGCCAATAAAAAGGGCAGTTTTTCTTTCTGTTACTGATTTTGCGGCAAGGTTGATCTGGGAAGCAAGTTCAAATGTAGGGGCTGTAATAACAATCTTTACTGAAGTTCTGTCGGTGTCCCGTTCGAGTCTTTCGATTAAAGGTAACAGATATGCAAAAGTTTTTCCCGTTCCGGTTTCGGACTGAAAAAGAACTTTTTTGTGATCAAAAATCATTGGAATGATTTTGTTCTGGACAGCGGTAGGTTCCGTGATGTTCAGCACTTTCAATTTTTCTGTAACAGCTTCCGAAAGGAGGGAAAACGCATTATTGTTGTTCATGGCCGAATAATAGCACAGTAAAAAAAAATGTGCTACAATTTGGAGATATGAAAATCGGAATTGATACTTGCGGCTGTGACCATGCCCGTAGCGGACTTGGTTCGTTTCTGCGTTCTTTTATTGCACATCTTCCTCTGAATGCAGGTTTTGAATTTGAGCTTTTCGGTGTAGAAGAAGACCGCTATATTTACCGCGGCGACAAGGAAATCTCCTTCAGTTCAGTTTCCAGTCTGAAGTCTCTCAAAGAAGAAAGAAACTGGCATAAAAGAAAAATCCAGAAATTCATTGCAAAGAATAATTACGATGCAGTGATTTTTCCGGCCCCTGAAAAAGTTCTTCCGCTTAAGTTTCCGGTTTTCAGTATAGCAATAATCAATACACCTTTTTCAAAAAACAAAGATGTAAAAACCCGTAAACATCTTAAAAAGGGTTTGAAAAAGATAAACTGCATAATTGTTCCTTCGGAATTTATCAGAAATGACCTTATTGAAAACGGAATTGATGAATCAAAAATCAGAGTAATCCATAACGGTATCGATCATAAGGTATTCTTCCCGTCACTCGACCTTGATGCGGAAATCCTTGATATCAAACCGTTTGCTATCAAAAGACCATATTTTATCTATTGTTCCCGTCTTTCTTCTGAAGATAAAAGGCACCTTGAGCTTATTGAAGCATTCTGTAACTTCAAGAAGAAAACCGGGCTTCCTCACAGACTTGTTCTTGCCGGAAGCGACGGGGATTATTCCGAAAAAATACACAATGCAGCTTTTGACGCAGAATTTGCCCAGGATATTTTTGTAACCGGATACTTCCCTTATGAGAGCCTTACAAAGCTTTACGGAGGAGCAGATGCCTGTGTATTCCCTGCAGAAAATGAAGGAGCTGGTCTTCCTTTGCTTGAAGCTATGGCCTGCGGAGTGCCGGTTCTTTCTTCTTCTTCGGGTGCTTTGAAAGAAACCGGTGGAGAGGTTCCGCTCTATTTTGATTCAACTAATATAGAAGAAATTGCAGAACTGATGGAAAAAGTTGTAACCGATACCGAATTAAGAAAATCCATGGTGGAAAAAGGCCTTAAATGGGCCGAGCTTTTCAACTGGGATACAACAGTAGGTAATATTCTGAAAGAGATTAAATGAAAAAACTCCTGTTTTTCTGCTGTCTGTCTTTGATTTTCTCCTTCTGTTATTCAGAGATTCCTGAAAACCTTGCAGGTTTGTGGGAAGGAAAAGACCGTTATGTGTTCTTTGAAACAGATTCGGAACAGAACAGCACAATTGCAGTTTATCTGAAAGATTATTACGGCTGGTATGTTGACCGGGTTTCTGAGCCTGTTTCATACCGGGAAAAGCAGCCGGTTTCAAGAAATTCTGCAACTTCAAGGAATAATATCTTAATAAAACCTTCAGTTGGAATAATTCTTTCTGAAAATGACAGTTCTGCCTTTGAACTTCATCTTGAGTATTCCCCAAAAGATACAGCAGCTGTTCCTTTATGTATCATAAATGACGCAATGTATAAAGACTTCTGGGTAACTTCCGGAGACGGTTTTTTCCGGGGTAATGCGGAAAGAAACGGCATTTCTGTTTCCGAAAAGCCTGAAAGTGAAAACCTTTATTCCTGGTTCCGGGATATGGAAACGGATGCGATCTACAAACTCAGATACTGGAAAACCAGTATGGAATATGATCCCGAACTGAAGGCAGTAATCAAAAAAGGTGAAAAAGAGACTGAAATCCCAAAGCAGATTTTTTCAGCGGGGGCTGTATATACGTGTGTACCCGGAAGAAGAGTTTACGTACGTAACTTGAAGGAAAAAGATGCTCTTTTTGACGGAAACGCTGTAATTCAGAACGAAAACGGCACAATAGTAGCCCTTGATGACGTTTACCTGAAGAAAATCCTTGATAAAAATAGCTTTGAAGATCTTATGGAACTGGTAAGGGGGATGAATTCCCGAAGAAAACCGGATCCAGAGCCCCTTTTTCCGCCAGAAGAATTAGATTATCACTGGGAAATGATTGATTATCTGGAAAAAGGTAATAAAATAATTGAAAATGTTCGTGAAAGACAAAAAGATTTTGGTCCTAGAGGCAGGGAATACGGCAGATGAGTGAAGAATGGGTTACCGACGAAGCTTTATTTGCTGAGTATATAAAAGGAAACGAAGCCGCTTTCGCAGAACTCCTTGAAAGATACAGGAAGAGCCTGACTTTCTTTATTATGGGGATTATTCATGATGCCGATGCAGCAGAAGACCTTATGATTGAAGCTTATGCAAGACTTTCTCTTGCCGGGAAAAAGTTCGCCGGAAAATCACTTCTGAAGACATATCTTTTTACAATTGGAAGAAATCTTGCCTTACGATATCTGAAGAAAAAGCGCAGTTCCGGCCTTCAGCTTGAAAACAGCGAAGAATTTCTTGAGCAGCTTCCTGATTTCAATTCCCCTGAAAAGGAATTTGCTGATGCACAGGATAAGACTGAGCTTCTTAAGGCAATGGATCAGCTGGTTCCGCAGTACAGAACAACTCTTTACCTTATCTATTTTGAAAAACTGTCATATGAAGAAGCGGCTAAGGTAATGAAAACAAACGTAAAGACAATAACAAATAACTGTTACAGGGCTAAACAAAGGCTTAAGGAGATTCTTTCGTAATGCTTATCAATATTCTGCTGATTATTTTTTCATTTCTGCTTGGAATAAGCTGTACTCTTCTTGGAATTATGTATATGCAGTCCCGAAAGGAGGAGAAAGATGACTTTTCTTCAAAATAATTACGAAATCCTGCATGTTATTGCGCTTTTCTGCCTCTTTCTGTTCTCTTTTGGGACTATGGGGAAGGCAGTAAACGTAAGGGCTTCAGTTTATTTTACTCTGGGACTGTTCTCAAAGCTTCTTTCAGCTCTTTTATGGTTTATGTATCTTCTGGTGCATGGTGTTTCGGTTGTTTATACATCTCCCTGCGAAGTTTCCAGAGTCTGCTGGTATCTCTTCCTCTATACGACAATCAGTCTTTTGTACCCGGCAAAAGTAAGTCTTTCCGATAAAATCGTGTTCAGTCCTATTATCATGCTTCTTCTGACAAATGCAGTTTCCCAGAGTGTTTTTCACGGGGGCTGGATAATCAATATCTGTATTTTCCTTGTGACAACTCCTGTAATTTTTACATGTTTTATCTCTGTAATCCAGAAAGACTGCTCCGGAAGATACAGATTCTTCTTTATCTGCGTTATTCTGCAATGTCTTCTTGAACTTCTTCTTATGTGGTGTTCTGGAAATGTGTATACAGTGGTGAATATTCTGGAAACTATATTCAGTTTCTTTATTGTTTTTTCATTCTACTTTGCTAATCATGAATGGGAATGGAATCCTGATTTTTTCAGGAGGTTCATGTGATTTACGAAGAGTATATCTTAATTGCGTTATGCATTCCTGTTCTTCTTTCTCTGGTTTTCATTAAAGGAGAAACACGTCATATTCTCGCATATTTTATTACCGGAATGGGGTTGTGTCTTCTTTCTTCATATCTCAACGTGTTTTTTATCAGTTACCTTAATGTGGAAGTAAAAGATGCGGTTGTATGTATTACACCTCTTATTGAGGAAGCGGTTCAGAGTATACCAGTTCTTATCTGTGTTTATGTATTCGGAATAAAAGGGAAGAATATTCTGGAATGTTCTGTTATGATAGGTATAGGTTTTGCAGTATTCGAGAACGTTTATTACCTTATCGTGAATAATAACCTGACCCTTGTTTTTGTCCTTATCAGAGCCTTCAGTACAGGTGTAATGCATGTTCTTTGTTCTCTGTTCTTTGGATACGGAATAATCGGAATAAACTCAAAATACGATATAAGCTGGATTACTATTCCGGGGCTTTATGCAATGGATTCTGTATTCCATGCCATGTTCAACCTGCTTGTAGGGGCTCCGGGAAATGTAAGGTATGCAGGTTATCTGATGCCTGTTTTTATGGCAGTTATGTTAAAAATAATGGGATTATTATTTAAAAAAGCCAGAGAAAATGAAAAAATTCGAAGATTTGGTGAGAGTTTTTAGAGGTTTAGGAATCTAAATGGACAAAAGCAATTTTTTTGAGGAAGAGAGATGAAATATACACTGGAAGAATCATTAAAAATGATTGATTCCCGGAAGCGGACAATTATCAGAAAGCGACGCAAGATAATGAAAAGCGTCCTTTCTGGAGTGTCCCTTTTTCTGTTTGGAATGGTTACGGTTTTAACAACAATCGGAACCAGAGGTACCTTCAATGAAGAAACTGCACGGGAAACAGGAAATTTTGCCACAGTTCTGGCTCCAGGAGCCGGCGGTTATGTATTTATTGCTGTTGTAGGCTTTCTTGTAGGTGTAGTAGCAGCTATTTTATGGCTCCGTCTTGTAAAACAGAAGAAAGACAACTAAATAAAAAAGACTAAACTCAATTAAAAACCACCCGAAAATTAGAGTAAGAAACTCCCGCAAAGGAAAATGTAGTTTTCCGGGAGTCTGATCCTAATAAAAGGGTGGTATTTTTATGATCAGAGGATGGTACACAGGTGCTTCGGGAATGAATGCCCAGCAGAACCGCCTGGATGCTATTTCAAACAATCTTGCAAACGTTGATACAGCAGGCTATAAGCGTGATGTAACTGTTAGCAGGAACTTCAGTGAGCTTCTTCTTCGCCGTACAAGCTTTGACGGCCAGTATGAAACTCCTTTCGGTTCAGCAGATGCTGCACCAGTCATTGGAAAACTTGGGCTTGGCGTTGAAACCAACGAAAATTACACAGATTTTGCCCAGGGCTCATTCAAAACAACCAACACAAAAACAGACGTAGCTTTTGGTGGAAAAGGATTTTTTGTAATCCAGACTCCGAACGGTGAACGCTACACAAGAAACGGAAACTTCTTTATTGGAAAAGAAGGCGTTCTTGAAACAAAAGACGGATATCCTGTCCTTGGGGAAAACGGGGTTATCCGTGTATCTGACGACAAATTCAAAGTAAATGAAGATGGAATTATCTTTTCTGAAACAGAAGACCGTGAAATCGATCGTTTTCAGGTAGTCAGATTTGATAATGAAAGATATCTGAAGAAAATGGGCAACAGTTTTTATGCTGCCAATGATATTTCGGGGCCTGCACACATCGCTGAAGGTTCTGAAAGACCGGTATTTATGCAGGGATTTACTGAAACTTCAAACGTAAACGTTGTAAACGAAATGGTACAGATGATCGAAGTAAACCGTGCTTATGAAGCAAACCAGAAGACTATTACAAGTCAGGACAGCATGATGGATACTCTCTGGTCAAAAGTTGCAGTTTACAAGTAGGAGATAGGAAATGGTAAGAAGTTTATGGACAGCAGCTACCGGTATGAACGGTCAGCAGTCAAATATTGATGCAATCTCTAATAACCTTTCAAACGTTAATACAACTGGTTACAAACAGCAGCGTGTTGAATTCGAAGACCTGATTTACCAGAACCTTAAGCTGGCAGGAACTCCTGCAACAGAAGATACTGTTACTCCGGTTGGAATCCAGCAGGGTGCCGGTGTTAAAGTTGGAGCTACACAGAGAATCATGAATCAGGGGTCTCTGCAGAATACCGGTGTTGATACTGATGTTGCTATCGTTGGTGAAGGTTTCTTCCGTGTTCAGCAGTATGACGGAAGCTATGCTTACACTCGTGACGGTTCTTTCAAAGTAGATATGAACGGGCAGCTTGTTACTTCAAACGGGCTCCGTGTTATGCCGGAAATCATTCTTCCTGAAGGATACGATGTTTCTACACTGAACATCACTCAGGGTGGTGTTGTTTCTGTAAAAGTAAACGGTGGCGTTGAACCTGTAGAAGTCGGTCAGATGGAACTTTTCCGCTTTCCTAATGCTGTAGGTCTCCAGGCAGAAGGTGACAACCTGTTTACAGTAACAAATGCATCCGGAGCTCCGATCGCCGGCCGCCCGGGTTTTGAAGGAATGGGACAGACACGTCACAAATTCCTTGAAATGTCTAACGTTTCTGTTGTAAACGAAATGGTTCAGATGATTACAGCCCAGCGCGCCTATGAATTCAACTCTAAGACAGTACAGACAAGCGATTCAATGCTCAGTACTGCAGTAAACCTTAAACGCTAGTCTGAATATTAAATAATGGAAAAGGCTGTTTGACAGGTTCTGTCAGACAGCCTTTTTTTTGCCTAAACTATGATTTTGAAAATCCGATAATCAGAGTGAAAGAGGTTTTTATGAACGTTTCATCTATAAGTGTTTATTCAGGATTAACAAACGGTGCTTCAGCTGTTCAGAGTGCTCAAAGCAATGCTGATAAAGCCAGATTTTCTGAACTTTTGGAAAGAATTTATGGCCACGAGAACAATGACACCGATTCTTCTGAAAAAACTGCAGGTGAATCGACTCTTTCTTCTTCACAGATCGCACAGAAAGGAAGACTGAACGGGGAATATACCAAAGGCTTTCATGGAACTTATGTTTCAGAAGAAGACAAAGTTTCAATGCCTAGAGGTGCTGCTGCAAACCAGGCAAATCCCAATGTTAAGACAAAAACGATTGACCGTACCAGTGAACTTTATGAAAAAGCACTGGAACTTGAGAATTACTTTGTAAAACAGATGCTTTCAGAAATGCGGAAATCTGTGAATAAAGCCCAGGAATCTGACTTCGCTACAAATATGTACGAAGATATGCTCTGGGATGAATATTCAGAAGCCCTTACAAAAAATGCAGGCTTTGGTCTTGCAGACCAGATATACAATCAGCTTGTATAAAAAAAATCTAAAATTTCGAAAATTTTCCTAAACTAAAAAAATGCTCCTCCGATATTTGTAGTAGAAGACTATAGGGCGAGGTGTATTTTATGAATGCCGAAAGAATCAAACAGTTTGAAGTAATTCTTGAAAAAGAAAAGAATCTGATTTCTGAAATTTCAGGAACACAGAAAGATCTCAGAAAAGCCGTAATGAGCAAATCCTGGGATGAGCTTTCTGTTTATGTAAATATTCTTAATGATTCTTCATCTTCTTTTCAGAAACTCGATGCTGAAAGGGAAGTAATTCAGAAAGAAATGAGTTCTGAAGAACTTCAGCCTTTTGCAAAAAAGCTTACACTTCTCCGCTCAAAGCTTTCTCAGTCAAAAATCGAAAACAAAGTTCTCTGTGATTATATCAGTATTACACGTGGTTTCCTTGACGGCGTAATCGAACAGGCTTCGCCAAAAACTTATTCACGCTACGGACAGATTGTTCAGAAACAGCCTGTCAGTGTTGTACTGAATATCAACTGCTAGGAGGCACAGAATGGGTTCAACATTTTCAGGAATCGAACTTGGTAAACGCAGTATCATGGCAAATACAGATGCCATCACAACTGCCGGTCACAATATTTCAAATGCAAATACAGAAGGTTATTCACGCCAGAGAGTTCAGATAAAGGAATTTGATCCTTTATACAAACCTGATCTTTCACGACCGGAACGTCCGGGCCTTATCGGGCAGGGTGTAGACGTTAAGAGCATTGAACGTGTTCGCGATGAATTCCTTGATACAAGAATCGTTGCTCAGGCAAACCAGGAAACTTACTGGGGAACCAGATCTGAATACTACAATATGCTTGAACAGATTTATAACGAACCTTACGAAATTTCAATCCGTTCAAACATGGATAAATTCTGGGAAGGATGGCAGGAACTGGCCATGAATCCGGAAAGTCAGGCAGCCCGCCAGGCAGTTGTAACTCGCGGTGAAACTCTTACAGATTCAATCCGTCAGAGATGGGAAAGCCTTGATGGTATCCAGAAGATTCTTGATTCAGATATCGAAGCAACTGTAAAGCAGGTAAATGATCTGGCCCGCCAGATTGCGGCAATGAATGACCAGATTGTAGAAAGCCGCGGACTTGGAGACAATCCGAATGACCTTCTTGACCGCCGTGATCTTCTTGTTGATAAACTTTCCGGGCTTATAAATATTACACGCGATACCCGCGATGCCGACGAATTCATGATTCATGTTGACGGTCAGATTCTTGTACAGGGACACATTGCCCGCCAGTTTGATCTTGAAACAAGAAAAGATGATACAGGCTTGAACAAAATCGTCTGGGCCGACACTCAGGATGATGCTTCGTTTAAGGGCGGAAAACTTGGAGCTCTGGTTGAACTCCGCGATGTTGATGTTCGTAATGAAATCCAGTCACTGAATACAATGACTATGAACTTCAGTGACCTGGTAAATGATATTCACCGTAATGCTGCAGGTGCAAACAGAGTTACAGGTCTTGATTTCTTTGTTCAGCATGATTTTGTTGAAAATGCAAACGGTAACTTTGACCGCGACGGAGACGGCGTTCTTGATACATCTTACGTTTTCCGTTTTACAGGAACGAATGCTCTTGATATGCACGAGCAGATTGGTCTTGAAGGTGTAATGACACTGAACGGAACTTCAGGGAACGTTCAGATTGCTTACCATGCAACAGATACAGTAGAAACAGTAATCAACCGTATAAACGATTCTTCTTCCGAAGTAAAAGCTTATCTGGACCGCAATAATCACCTTGTTCTTAAAGCTACAACTTCGATGTCAGAAGAAAATCCTGATTTTGTAATCCGTCATGTTGAAGATTCAGGATACTTCCTTGCAGGTTATTCGGGAATTCTTTCCGCTAACGGTGAAGAAGGCGCATACGATTTTGCCCAGGCTGATGCAGTTAATGCACTGTCAGGAGCACAGTTTGCAGTTAGTCCTGTAACAAATCCTTCAGCTTATGTAGAAGTAAACCAGGCAATCCGTAATGACGTAATGAGTGTTGCCGCAAGCTTTATTGATGCAAACGGAAATCTGAACGCTGGTGACGGTCGTGCAGCTACTGAAATTGCAGCAATCCGCAATACAAAAATCATGATCGGTTCAGAAAGAACACTTGATGATTTCTTTGCCGATTCAGTAACAAATGTAGGTCTTAAAGGTGAACAGGCAGAAAACAATCACCTCAGTCAGACTTCAATCATGAATGATCTTCGTTCAATGCGCGATTCAATCAGCGGTGTAAACATTGATGAAGAACTTGCAGAAATCATGAAGTTCCAGCACGGATACAATGCAGCCGCAAAGTTTATTACTGTATGGGACAATCTTGTTGATACAATCATTAACCGCTTAGGAGTGTAAATTAAATGCAGAGAATCAGTTCAAAGATGTACAATAACGATACTCAGGCTAATCTCAGACTTCAGGAAAGCCGCATGAATAAGGTTAACAACCAGATTGGAAGCCAGCAGAAAATCCAGCGCCTCCGTGATGATCCTCTGGCTGCAGGACACCTTGTTCGCTATGAATCTTTCCTGAACCGTGTGAACCAGTTTGAAAAGAATGCTGCAACTCTTACCGATGAATTTGCTCTCCGCGAAGGCTATATGCAGGATTCTCTTGATATCATGCAGCGAATCCGTGAACTTGCTGTAACCGGTGCAAACGGAATCTACACAAAAGAAGATCTTTCAAATATGGCATCTGAAGTTGAAGAACTTCTTTCACAGCTTGTTCAGAATGCCAATGCAGTAAGTTCCGATGGAAATGCTCTTTTTGCAGGAACAAATACCAAGGCTACTGCTTTTGAAATCGAAATGGGAAATGTTGAAGGAAGCGGCGTTCCTCTTGTACAGAACGTTAAGTACAACGGAAACATTGATGTAAACATGATTGAAATCGATGAGCATAAATATATGGCAAACGATAATGCCGGCAACAAGACTTTCTGGGCAGAAAACCAGCAGGTTTTCGGTGCCCGTGATGTTTCTGCATGGCAGGCTTCAAGTGACAGCGTTATCTCAATCGACGGTGTGGAAATCAAAATCTCAGCCGGTGACAATGCGTATGCACTCGTTTCTAAAATCAATTCAAGCGCTGCAGCTGTTAAGGCCAGAATTGACCCGGTTACAAACAGCCTGAATCTTGCAACAACAGATGCACGTCAGATGTGGGTAAGTGATGTAAACGGAAACGCCATGAATGAACTTGGAATCGTAAATGATTCAACTCAGAAACCTCCTTACAACTTTGCAAAAGGTGTCCGTGTGGCAGGCGGTTCAATGTTCGATACAGTCATTGCCTTCAGAAATGCTCTTCTTTCAGGCGACAATGAATCAATCGGCGGACGTGTGCTTGGTTCTCTTGACATGGGAATCAATTCCCTTGTTTCACGCCTTGCAAAAAGCGGAAGTGAATACGAAAGAGCACAGATGAATATTACAAGATCTTCAAAGCTTGCACTGGATGTAACACAGCAGATTTCCCGCGAAGGGGACCTGGATTATACAAAAGCAATCACAGATCTCAAGATGCTTGATTATGCAAATCAGGCAACCCTGAGTCAGGCTGGCAAAATGTACTCAAGTACATTGCTCAATTACATGAAGTAGGACGGGAATAAATGACAACAGTAAACACAAAGGCCAGAGGAATTGTAGAAGTTTCCGAAGAACATATTCTTGATATTCCTGAAGGAATTTTCGGATTTGAAAATTATACAAAATATGCACTGATTGATTCTGAATATGAACCATTTATCTGGCTTCAGAGTATTGAAGATACAGCAGTGGCATTTCTTATTGTTGATCCGTTCCTTATCTGTTCCAATTATGAAACAGATATTGATGACGAATCACTGGCAAAAATCGGTATTACAAAACCTGAAGATATCATCATAATGACAATTGTCACAGTTCCTTCAAACGGTTCACCGATTACAGCCAACTTTGCCGGGCCTCTTGTAATCAACAAGAATACAAAAGCCTGTATGCAGGTGATTCTGAATGACAACCGCTGGTCTACAAAAGTTGATATCGTAAAAATGCTTCAGGGTAACAAAGCCGGGGGAGGAAACTGATGTTAATTCTTGCCCGCAAAATCGATGAAAAAATAAAAATCGGTAATGATATTACAATTACAATTATCAGCGTGCAGGGTGATCAGGTAAAAATCGGAGTTGAAGCACCTAAAAGTGTAAAAGTTTTCCGCCAGGAAGTATTTGATGCTATTCAGGAAGAAAACAAGGCTGCGGTTTCTGCTGAACCGAATGCAGATGATGTTACTGTAATTTCAAGACTGTTCAAAAAGAAAGACTAGTATTGACCTTATCATTCTATTATGTGATAATAGATACACTTTATAAAGTTATTTTAATTAAGGAGCTCTATTCATGCCTTGTGGTAAGAAAAGAAAGCGCCAGAAGATGGCGACACATAAGCGAAAGAAGATGCTTAGACGCAACAGACATAAGCACTAATAGCTGATGTTGACTTAATGTGTCAAAAAGGGACCGCGAAAGTAACAAACTGTCGCGGTCTTTTTTTTATATATGTGGTATAATTCATGGAAAAGATGATTCTTCAGAATATTAAATCTCCGGATGATGTAAAAAAGCTTTCTCAAGCCCAGGTAGTTGAACTTGCAGACGAAATCCGCCGTTCCATTATTGAAGTTGTTGGACAGAACGGAGGCCACCTTGCAAGCAATCTTGGCGTTGTGGAACTTACTCTTGCACTTCACCGTGTTTTTGAAAGTCCTGAAGATGCTCTTGTCTGGGATGTGAGTCACCAGTGTTACGCTCATAAACTTCTCACCGGCCGCTATTCCGGTTTTAATACAATCCGTATGTATAACGGGCTTTCAGGATTTACAAACATTTCTGAAAGCGAACATGATTTTTTTACAGCGGGCCATTCTTCAACCTCCATTTCATCGGCTCTCGGGCTTCTTACTGCCTGGGAACAGACAGGTCACAAAGGAAAGGTGGTTGCTGTAATCGGTGACGGTGCCCTTACCGGGGGGCTTGCTTTTGAAGGTCTTGAAAATGCCGGGCAGCTTGGAAAAAATCTCATCGTCATTCTGAATGACAACCAGATGTCAATTGATCACAATACGGGTGCTCTTTCACGTTACCTTTCAAGACTTTCCATGTCGCATGGGTATCAGAGCATTAAATCCCGTACTGACAGTGCCATCAAAAAAAATCCTTTTGTTCACCGGACACTTGGAAAACTCATATACCGCCTGAAACGAAGTCTTAAAGGACTTTTCCTTACAACAAATCTTTTTGTTGATTTTGGTTTTGAATACGTAGGCCCTTTAGACGGACACAATGAAAAAGAACTGGAAGCTGTTCTTAAGAGGGTAAAGAAACTAAAGAGACCTGTTGTTGTCCACATAGTTACCCGCAAAGGAAAAGGGTACAGCCCGGCAGAAGATAATCCTGAAATTTTCCACGGAATCGGACCGTTCAATATTTCTGACGGAAAGATGGAAAAATTCGACAAGCTCAGTTTTACCGAAAGCTTCAGCAATGCAATTGTAAAAGCAGGTGGAAGAAACCAGAAGATTGTTGCAATTACTGCTGCCATGGCAAAAGGAACGGGGCTTTCAACGTTCAGCCGAAAGTATCCTGACCGCTTTTTTGATGTAGGTATTGCAGAATCACATGCCGTTACTTTTGCAGGCGGACTTGCCCGCGGTGGACTTGTTCCTGTTGTCTGTGTTTATTCAACCTTCATTCAGCGTGCAGTAGACCAGATTATTCATGATATTTCGCTCCAGAAATCTCATGTTGTCTTTGTACTGGACCGCGCGGGAGCAGTTCCAAATGACGGTGCAACCCACCAGGGGATTTTCGATATTGCTCTTTTCCGTCCTGTTCCAGGCTTCAGTATCTTAAGTCCTGCAACCGACAGTGACCTTAAACTCTGCCTTAAATGGGCAATAAAGACAGACGGCCCTGTAATCATCCGTTTCCCAAAACTTACCTGTCCTTTAGAAATGCCTTCCTTCAGCCTTCCTGTAGAAAGCGGAAAGGGTATTCTTATTGAAGGTAATTCCTTCCCTGAAGTACGCGTTTCCGATATTGAATACCAGGAACGGAAAGACCGTACTCTTGTTGTAACAACCGGGGGTATGTATACAGAAGTTTCAGGAGCTGTCTCAAGGTTTGTTTCCGGCGGTGGATACGCAGATATTTTTTCTCTGCGCTTTATCAAGCCTTTTGATGAAAAATATTTCATTGAACTAGCTTCACGGTATTCACGCATTCTTCTTGTAGAAGACGGAGTAAAAACCGGAGGAATCTCAGAATATATAGAAAATATTCTCCAAAAAGCCGGAATTACAAAAGTAAAAATCATGGCTTTTGAAGAAAAGTATTATTCACACGGTTCCAGAAATGAGGTGCTTTCCGAAGCAGGCCTTGATGAAAACTCAATCTACGGTGCGTTGGCATCTAAAAAATAGAAAAAACTGATTTTCAGGAGAAAATACATGATTATTGCAATCGACGGACCGGCCGGAACCGGTAAATCAACAATTGCTTCCCGCGTAGCAGAACACTTCAATATTACTAACCTTAATTCAGGAAGTTTTTACAGAGCCATTACAATGGCAATTCTGGATAACAATATTGATTTTTCTGACCAGAAAAAAGCCGCAGAATTTGCAAGAAAGCAGAAACTTGAATACGTAAATTCACGCCTTATTCTTAATGGAGTGGATGTAAATGACCATCTTCATGATGACCGTATTTCTGCCAATGCTTCCCAGGTTTCTTCAAACGTTGAAATCCGCCATTATGTAAATGAAGTAATGCGTGAAATCACAAAAAGCCTTTCAATCGTATGTGAAGGCCGTGATATGACTACTGTTGTATTCCCGAATGCCGAATACAAGTTCTATCTGGATGCAAGTCTTGATGTTCAGGCTCAGCGCCGTTTTGACCAGGGAGTTTCAAAGCTTTCCCTTGAAGAAATCAAGGAATCAATCAGAAAACGTGATGAAATGGACAAGAACAAGGCAGAAGGCAGTCTCAAAATAGCTCCCGACGCTACTTATATAGATACTTCAAACTTGACGATTGAACAGGTTTGTGAGATAATATTTAAACAAATTTCATAAAAAAAGGGTTTACAATGGACGAAATGGAAGTGGAAAACGGAAATGTTCAGGACTCCAAGAACATCTTCGAAACACAATTAGAGGAATCACTGAAGGAGTTTAATGCACCACAGGCTGGTCAGCTTGTAGAAGGAACTGTTGTTTCTGTAGCAAATGATTATGTTTATGTGGACATTGGCGACAAATCAGAAGGTTTAATCCCTGTACAGGAGTTCTCTGGCGAATTGCCTAAAGAAGGGGATGTAGTTCAGGCTTTGCTTACAGGTCATAATCACAATGGTCCTGTACTTTCAAAGAAACGCGCAGATTCAAAACGCTTCACAAAAGAAGTAAATCAGGCTTTCAAAGACAAAGTTCCTGTTGACGGTGTTATCGTAAAAGTAGTTAAGAGCGGATACGAAGTTGATCTCGGAATTGACCGTGCTGCCTTCCTGCCAATCAGCCAGTCTGATGCTGATAAGGTTGAAAAACCTGAAAGCCTTCTCGGCGTAAAATCAAAATTCTATATTGAACGCCTTTACTCAGACGGTAAATTAAATCCTGTAGTTAATCGCAGAAAATATCTTGAAGAACAGATCAACACAAAACGTGATGCTTTCTTCGAAAACGCAAAAATCGGAGATTCTGTAAAAGGTACAGTTAAATCTTTCACAAGCTTCGGTGCTTTCATTGACCTTGGTGGATTCGACGGTCTTCTTCATATCAACGATATGAGCTGGGGACACGTTGCACGTCCAAAAGATTTCGTTAAGAAAGGTCAGGAAATTGAACTCAAAGTTATCCGCCTTGATCCTGCAGAAAAGAGAATCAATCTTTCTCTCAAACACTTCTCAGAAGATCCTTGGATGCACTTTGAAGAAAAATACGCTGTTAATAGCATCGTAAAAGGTAAGGTTACAAAACTTACAGATTTCGGTGCATTCGTTGAACTGGAAGAAGGAATCGAAGGTCTTGTTCACATCAGCGAATTCTCTTGGACAAAGAAAATCAACAAGCCATCTGATGTTGTAGCAAAAGATCAGGAAGTTGAAGTAATGATCCTTGGATACGATATCCAGGCTGGTCGTGTTTCACTCGGTCTCAAACAGACAACAGACAATCCATGGGATTCAATTGCAGACAAATATGCTGTTGGTACAAAAGTAAACGGAAAAGTTGTAAAACTTACAAACGTTGGTGCTTTCATCTCTCTGGATGACGGAATTGACGGTTTCCTCCACGCTGATGATATTTCTTGGACAAAGAAAGTTAAGCATCCTGGCAGCGAACTGAAAGTTGATCAGGAAGTTGAAGCTGTAGTTATCGAATGTGATCCAGAACAGCACAGAATCCGTGTTGGAATCAAACAGCTTACAGACCATCCTTGGAAAGCATTTGCAGAAGAATACAAACCAGGTTCTACACTTGAAGGTGAAATCACTTCAATTACAGACTTTGGTCTCTTCGTAAAAGCTCCAAACGGAATTGAAGGTCTTGTAAACAAAGCAAATCTCAGCGACGACAAAGATGTTCCTTTCGAAGAAGCTGTAGCAAAATACAATGTTGGTGACAAAATCAACGTATTTGTTGTAGATGTAAACGTAGAAAAGGAAAAGGTTGCATTCTCTGTACGTGAATACAAGAGAAAGCAGCAGCGCGATGAAATCTCTCAGTATATGTCTTCTTCAGGAAACGATGATGAAGGTGCATACACTATCGGAGATTTGCTTAATTCAAAGAGCGAATAATTCTTCGTTCAATTTGAGTTTAATGTAAATTCGAACGCATTGTATGTTTTGAAATAAAACTACAATGCGTTTTTTGTGATTTTATAGAAGTTAAAAAAGGATGTCAGGAAAAAACGAATCCACAGGTCAGAGAATTCAGTTTTTCAAGAAAAACAGCCCTTACTTTGGCGACTTGATTAAAATCGCAGAAGATTATTCGGTTCAGAATATGCCGGTTCAGGTCTGTTCTTCCGATACTCTGATGCGAAAATGGTTTTCTGAAACGATTTGTTACTGCAAATATCAGACAACTGCTCCTTTTACCTATATTCCTTGTTCGGTAGTTTCTTCAGATTCAATTCTGAAGTTTCTTGAAACCTGTTCCGGAAATTCTGTTGTTTTTTTGGATCAGATAGAAGCAAAAGATCTTTCATTTCAGGCTGATTTTTTTGACATAATTCAGTCTGAATCTTTTGTTTCCCGGAATATCCTTATTGTTGCTGGAACAAGCTGCAATCTGGATGAAAAAACTGAACAGAATCAATTCTTGAAATCACTTTGTTTCCGACTGAATCTTCTGAAGGTTGCCATTCCTTCAATTAATGAGATTAAGTCAGAGATTATTACCTTTGCTGAATACTTTCTTGCTTTGGAACGTTTTTATTCTGGAAAAGATTTCAAAGGATTTTCGGATTCAGCAAAACAGGCTCTTTCAGAACATTACTGGAATGGTGGAATTACTGAACTAAGAAATACTGTTTCCAATGCAGTATTAAAAGGGGAACCACCTGTAATTTCTGGGAAAGACCTTGGATTTTCTTCAAGCATTGTTAATGATATAGCTTCAGATGTTTCTGATAATCTTTCTGAAGATAAATCAATGAAAAATGCTCTTGATTCTTTCAAGCGTGTATACGTTAAGAAGATTCTTGAAGAAAACGGAAATAATCAGACAAAAGCGGCAAAAGTACTTGGACTTCAGCGAACCTATGTTTCCCGACTTATGAGTGAACTTGATATCCGTTGAAGTAATAGAGGTGAATAATATGTCAGAAAACAAAAAAACAACAAACGAAAAACTTAATTCTTTCCTTGAAAAGAACAAGATTGCTATGATCGCAGTTCTCTGCGTTGTAGTAATTGCAATTGCAGCAATTGTTGCAGTTTCTGCTGTTGGATCAAAAACTGCTGAAAAAACACTTTCTGCAGTAGATGAAATTTCATACGCTCTTACAAACGGTTCTTCAGATCTTGAAGATGCAGAACTTGATGCAAGACGTGATGCAGCTCTTGAAGCACTGAAACCTTACCTTGCAAAAGGCGGAATTGGTGGAGCCAGAGCAAATATGCTTGCTGCTGAAGTTTCTTTCCAGAAAAAGAATTATGCTGAATCACTTGAATACTGGAAGAAAGCTGCTTCAAAGAAGCAGAAGTCTTATGTAGCTCCAATCGCTTACTACAACATGGGCGTTTGCAATGAACAGCTCGGAAATTCTGAAGAAGCAGCTGCAAATTATAAGAAAGCTGCTGAAGACAAAGAATTTATTCTTTCTTCACATGCTCAGTTCAGCCTTGGCCGTGTTTATGAATCAACAGGAAAAATTGAAGATGCTAAAGCAGCTTATTCAGCTCTGACTGAAAAAACTCCTGATGATGTTTGGGCTAAACTTGCAAAAACACGTCTTCTGGATCTTGAAATCCAGGGAAAATAATTTTTCGTAACCCGGAATTTTTTTGAAATGAGAAAGTCCTGTAGGAAAATAACTGAAATTTCAGTCATTTTATTTCTTGCAGGACTTTTTGTATTTAACTTTACATCCTGCGGTCTTGATGAATTTTATGTCCTCGATGCAAGACCAATAGTTGATTATTCACCAATCGCAACTGAAGACTCAGACGGTGACTATTCTCAGAAATACTTTACATTCAGAACAAATGAAAGTTCCAGCCGCGATTACATCGGCTCGGATTCAGCATTTGTTTTTATGGGAACTGATATTTACTATAAGATTTATTCAAGTTATTCAAAAATGACCAGTGAAATAGCATCTCTGTATTCTCTTTCTGAGTCTGAAAACTATACAAATGCCGCTACAAGATTAATAGAAGCCACTGGATATAATTATCAGAAACTTGAATGTGAAGGATATACAAAGTCTCCGCTGATTTCTGCAACCGGAACAAACAAAAAGATTCTTGTCAGGCTGACTGATTATTTTGAAGTAGATCGTGAAGGAAATGTCGAACAGCAGAACAGTTCCCGTATTGAAGTAGATAATCAGCCTTTGACTGGAGCAGGGAATATATCAAAACCCCGGCGGAACGGAATCATAGGTAACTGTTCTTTTAATTTTGGACGCGAATCTAAAGATTCTAAACTGAATCCTAAACCTAAAAAGGATGATCCGGATTACAATGAAACGGATTTTACTGAGGAAGGAAAGTATTATATAAGTCTGTATGCTGTGGCAGTAGGCCGCGATACAACCTATACGACTTATTATTCAAACATTGCCCATCTGGGAACCGTAAAGATAGATTCAGACAACGAAAATAACTGATTGTTGAACAAGTTTTTTCTTTGTGATATTATTTTACGGTAATACAATATAGCAAACTTATATTTAAAGGAGTTCCTAATGTCAGGACATAGTAAATGGGCCACCATTAAACATGCAAAGGGTCTTGCCGATGCTAAACGTGGTAAAATTTTCACAAAATTCATCAAAGAAATTTCTATTGCAGCTCGCATGGGTGGTGGAGATCCTAACTCTAACCCACGCCTCCGTACAGTAATTCTTAAAGCACGTGCTGCCAACATGCCAAAAGATAACATTGAACGTGCTATCAAAAAAGGTACAGGTGAAGACGGCGGAGCAGCATACGAAGAATTCCTTTATGAAGGATACGCTCCAGGCGGAGTTGCAGTTATGGTTGAAGTTCTTACAGATAACAAGAACCGTGCTGCAGCAGACGTTCGCAATATCTTCTCTAAATCAGGCGGAAACCTTGGTACAACTGGTTCTGTAAGCCGTATGTTCCAGAGAAAAGGTCAGATTGCTTACGATGCAGAAAAAGTTTCTGAAGAAGAAGTTATGGACGTAGCTCTCGAAGCTGGTGCTGATGATATCGTAAACGAAGACGGAGTTATCACAGTTACAACAACTCCTGATACATTCGCTGACGTTCTCGATGCTCTCAACGAAAAAGGATTTGAATCACTTTCAGCTGAAGTTGCCATGGTTCCAGATGCATACACAGCAGTTGATGCAGAAACAGCAGCTAAAGTTCAGAAAATGATCGACAAACTCGAAGACAACGACGATGTTCAGAACGTTTACCACACAGCTGAATATCCAGATGACTTCGAAATGGGAGAATAATTAATTATTTCCAGTTGATTATTTAATTGACAATTAGTTATTTATCCTTGAATATGAGACTGCCTGTTTAAGGCAGTCTTTTTTTTATGACACCAACTGACTTTCAGACTCTTCCGGGCTCTGCTTCGGTAAATAAAGAAAAACTTTCTCGAAAAAAAATACGGCGTGTGCTAGGAATTGACCCTGGTCTTGCAAATACAGGATTCGGGGTAGTGGACTATTATAACGGGCGTTACCGTATGGTCAGTTACGGTGTTATTACAACAAAGGCCGATGCACCTCATGGAGAAAGGCTTCTTGCCATTTATAACCGCCTGAAAGCTGTTATTGATGAATTCCAGCCCGATGAAGCCGGTATGGAAACCCTCTATTTTGCACGCAACGCTACAAGTGCCATGTCTGTTTCTGAAGCCCGCGGAGTAGTTACTCTTTGTCTTGCCCAGCACTGCATAAAACTTGGTGAATATACACCGAACCAGATTAAATCTGCCGTTACAGGAACAGCAAATGCCGATAAAGAAATGGTGGAACGGTACATAAAGATACTTTTGAATCTGGAAACTGAACCAAAGCCTGATCACGCCGCTGATGCCTTAGCCGGTGCCATAACTCATATACATCACTCACTTTAATAAAACCCTCATTTTGTGTATAATAGATTAGTTATAACTATATATTGAGGTATTTAATTAATGTATACTCCAGTTGATTCAAAAGTAGATTTTCCTAAACAGGAAGAAGAAGTATTAAAATTCTGGGAAAAGAATGATACTTTCAAAAAATCAGTAAGTCAGCGCGAAGGCTCTGAAGAATTCGTATTCTTTGACGGACCTCCATTTGCAACAGGACTTCCACACTTCGGACATTTTATTCCATCAACAATTAAAGATATTATTCCACGTTACCAGACAATGAAAGGCAAGAAAGTTGACCGCCGTTTCGGATGGGACTGTCACGGTCTTCCAATTGAAAACCTCATTGAAAAAGAACTCGGTATCAACTCAAAGCACGAAATTGAAGAAATGGGCGTTGATAAATTCAACGAAGCCTGTCGTGCTTCAGTTCTCCGCTACACATCAGAATGGCGCAAAACTATTACACGTATGGGCCGCTGGGTAGACTTTGACCGCGACTACAAGACTATGAATCCTGAATTCATGGAATCAATCTGGTGGGTTGCAAAATCTCTCTGGGATAAAAACCTCATCTACGAAGGTCAGTATATTCTTCCATATTGTCCTCGCTGTTCAACAGTTCTTTCATCACATGAACTTGCTCAGGGCTATAAAGACAAGCAGGATCCTGCTGTTACAATCCGCTTCAAGGTAAAGAGCCTTCCTGCAAGCATCGGTGACAATGACCTTGATAACACATACTTCATCGCCTGGACAACAACACCTTGAACTCTTCCTTCAAACCTAGGCCTTTGTAGGGGACCGGAAGTTGAGTACGTAAAACTTAAGGATAAATCAGACGGAACAAACTACATTTTTGCAAAAGCACGTGTTTCTGCTTACTTCAAAAATGAAGCTGACTATGAAATCCTCTGGACTCATAAGGGTAGTGAATTCATCGATGCAACTTATGAACCTCTTTTCCCATATTTTGCTGACCTTGCAGATCCAAAAGCTTGCGAAGAAAAATCAGGACAGAAATGTGAAAAGGGTGCTTTCCGCATGTTCAATGCTGACTACGTTTCTACAGAAGACGGTACTGGTATTGTTCATATTGCTCCGGCCTTTGGTGAAGAAGATAACAAAGTATTCCGTGGCTCTGGTGTACCTAACGTACAGCCCCTGGATGCTGAATGTAAGTTTACAAAAGAAGTTCCTGAATACCAGGGCGTGTTCGTAAAAGACGCTGATAAAGATATTATGGACCGCCTTAAGAAGGAAGGAAAACTTGTAAAGCGCGAAACTGTAAACCACCAGTATCCGCACTGCTGGAGATGTTCTTCTCCTCTTATTTACGGTGGTATCGGTTCCTGGTTCGTAAAAGTACAGGATCACCACGAAGCACTTCTCCGTGCAAACAGCCAGATTAAATGGCAGCCTTCTCATATTAAGGAAGGACGCTTTGGTAAATGGCTTGCCGGTTCACGCGACTGGGCTGTAAGCCGTAACCGTTACTGGGGTAACCCGATCCCAATCTGGCGTTGTGATGACCCTGAATGTAAACATACTCTTTGTGTAGGAAGCCGTCAGGAGCTTAAAGACCTTTCTGGTGTTTACCCTGAAGATCTTCACAAACAGTTTGTTGATAAAATTACAATTCCTTGTCCAAAATGTAAGGGCACAATGCACCGCATTCCGGAAGTTTTCGACTGCTGGTTTGAATCTGGTAGCATGCCTTACGGACAGCAGCATTATCCTTTTGAAAATAAAGAATTCTTCGAAAGTCATTTCCCTGCAAACTTTATTTCTGAAGGTCTGGACCAGACACGCGGTTGGTTCTACACACTTACAATTCTTGCAAGCCACCTCTTTGATAAGCCTGCATTCCAGAACTGTATCGTAAATGGTCTTGTTCTTGCAGAAGACGGACGCAAAATGTCTAAGTCTCTCAAGAACTATACTGACCCTGTTGAAGCAATCAATATGTTCGGTGCCGACGCACTCCGTCTGTTCCTTATCCACTCAGCAGTTGTAAAAGCTGATGACCTCCGTTACTCTGATGCCGGAGTTCGTGAAGTTCTTAAGAACATTCTTATTCCACTTTGGAGCGGATACTCATTCTTCGTTCAGTATGCAAATATTGACGGAGTAACATGTACTGGTCACGAATTCGATTCAAAGCTTCCGGAAAATCCTCTTGACCGCTGGATTCTTTCTGTTACCCAGAAAATGGTAAAAGACGTTACATCAGCTCTTGATGATTACGACCTCAGTGCAGCAATCGATCCTCTTATTGCATTCATCGATCAGATCAATAACTGGTACATCCGCCGTAACCGCCGCCGCTTCTGGAAGTCTGGAAACGACAATGACAAAATGGAAGCATACGCTTCACTTTACTATGCACTCAAGACATTCTGTAAATGTGCAGCTCCTGTAATTCCATTCATTACAGAAACAATGTACCAGAACTTCAAGACAGAAAATGACAAAGAATCAGTTCACCTTTGTGATTACCCTGTATACAACGAAAAAATGCGTGATGAAGCTCTTGAATTCCGCATGAACACAGTTCAGAAGGCTGTTTCTATGGGACGTTCTCTTCGTAACCAGTTCAACCTTAAGAACCGCCAGCCATTGGCTTCCTGTCAGCTTGTTACACGTAATGCAGAAGAACGTGCCGTTCTTTCTGACATGCAGGATACAATTGCCGAAGAACTTAATGTTAAATCAGTTGTATTTCACGACAAAGAAGATGAACTTGTTGAATACAAAGCAAAGGCAAACTTCAAGGTAATGGGTAAAGAACTTGGTCCTAAGATGAAGGCTGCCGCTGCAATCATTATGACACTTACTTCTGAACAGATTGAACAGGTTCTCAACGGAAATGCTCTTGTAATTGATGTTGACGGACAGAATGTTGAACTGACAGAAGAAAAACTCATTGTTGAACGCATTGAAAAAGAAAACCTGAAAGTTGTAAACGAAGGAACTCTTACAGTTGCTCTGGATACAAAAGTAACAGAAGAACTTAAGAAAGAAGGATACGTTCGTGATCTTATCCGTGGTATCCAGAACCTCCGTAAGGAATCAGGCTTCAATGTTACAGACAGAATTAATCTTACTGTAAGTGGAGATTCTGACCTTAAATCTGCTTTTGAAACATTTACTGCCATGATCAGTGGAGAAGTTCTTGCTGAAAAAGCTTCCTGGGCTGAATCTCTTGATGGTACTAGTGTTGATGCTGATGACAAAGCATGGAGCATTAAGGTTGAAAAAATCTAGTTTTCTGAAACAGCTCCCAGGATTTTTGGGAGCTGTTTTATTGTTTTCTTTATTCTTCGCCTGTAAGTCTTCTCCGGAAGGCATACAGGTAAATCCTCTTGAACTTCTTGATGAGAATAATGCCTTGTATATGGCTGTTCCTAAAGAAGCTGATCCTGAACTTCTGGAATATATCCTTAAATCAAATATCAACGGGCTTTCTGATAAAGATGCCGGTACTGTGGTTTCCAGAATCAATAAAGTCTATTGCGGATTATCCACCAGCAAAAAGAAAAGAACTTTCCAGTGCGCTGTTTCCGGTAATATTCCTCTTGGACTTGTTCCAAAAGTATTTTCAAGGAAATCCGGTTTTTCTAAAACAGTTTATCAGAATCCTGAAGGTACTTCCTTCGATATCTATAATTATGAAGATTTTACCTGTTCTTTCCCTGATGGCAAAACATTTGTTGCCGGAAGAAATCTTACAGGAATGCTTGACAAATTTGAAAGCCTTTCAAAGGGCGAAGATGTTTCTGAACCAGTTCTTGAAGACCAGTTCTTTAATTTCCTTTCGGGCTGCAAGAATACAATCTGTTTTTATGCAAATAAACCACAGAGCTTTCTTACAATGCTCACTGGCGTAAATCTTGATCTGAAACTGAATTACGTAACGGGTGAAATACGTCAGGATAAAGAAAAAGACAGTCAGTATCTTCTTGATATGTCATTTGATTTTAAGAACGAAAGATTTGCAAAAGCCGGTAAAGCGGTTCTTACACTTGCTTTCGGGCTTACTGATTCAATAAATAATATGGATTCAACAACAACTCTTGTAATCCGTGGAATAAAAATAAATAAAAAACAGCTTTATAAGCTGCTTGAATTCAATTAATAGTTTACTGGAGGAATTTATGGCAGACGACAAAATTATTCTTAAGGCAGAAGATCTGGACGGCTATCTTACAGAAGAAGATCAGGCTGACCTTAAAAAGCTTGATGACATGTACAAAGAAACAATGAAGTACATGGAACCTCTGAATAAGGATAAAGTTATTGAATGTTTTGATAACCTTGGACATGAAATGCAGGATATCTGTGCAAAACATCCTGGAATTCAGGTTTATTCATTTGTAACAGAAGAAGGCGCTCATGCCGAAGCAAGCCATGTTATTTCAAAGCTTCGTGATATTAAAACTGACCATCAGGAATTCATGTACTATTCTCAGCGCGCTTACGAAATGCTTTTCCGCATGGCTTATACCGGAAAACGCACTGACAAGAAAGGACATATCTTTGTTCAGACTCCTGTAAATTTCCCGGTTCAGAATTATGCAGTTCACAAGATTCCTGATGTTGATTCTCAGGTAAACAATTCAGTTATGTGTGTAATGCTCCGTGGTGCTCTTCTTCCTTCAATGATTATGTCTAAGGAAATCCAGGAATATTCTAACGATTACATTACTCCATTTGCACTTTTCAAAATCAGCCGTAATGACAGCAAAAAAGAAAATGACATGGAATATGTTCTTGATCTGAAGAAATCTTTCTTCAATCTTGAACAGCTTGACGGAAAGGACCTTATCTTTGCAGATCCTATGAATGCAACCGGAGGTTCCCTTGTAACTGTTGTTAAGTACCTTCAGAGTCAGGGTGTAAAACCTAAATCAATAAAATTCTTCAATACAATTTCTACTCTCAAAGGTTCTATCCGTGTAACACGTGCACTTGAAAACTGTACCTGTTATACACTCTGGGTTGATCCTGTTATGAATGAAAAAGCATATATCATGCCTGGTCTTGGAGATGCCGGTGACCGTCTTAACGGATGTGATACAAAAGAAGCTCCAAGAAATATCATGCAGCTCATAGCTGATTACGGACACAATATTTCAGCATTGTATCGCTCTCAGCTGTTTGAGATTGAAAAGACTGTACTTGGTTAGTTTCTGATGAAAAAAAGCTGTTTTGTTGTATTTTTAATTTCTCTGATTTTTGTTTCCTGTGCATCCGACGGTGTGGTGGTTCCAGGTTCTGCGAAAATGTCAGAAAATTCTTTGCATTATGAATACCTGAATCTTGGGGACGCTTATTCAGAACTGAAAAAATATGACAAAGCAGCCGATTATTATAAACTTGCTTCAAAGAAAAAAGATCTTTACTGGAGTTCTACATATAAGCTTGCTTATATGTATGCTCTTCAGTCAAAATGGGATGAAGCTCTTCCTCTTTACGAAAAGCTTCTTTCCCGTGACCCCGAAAATATGTCCCTTAAAGAATCTGTAGCATACGTACATGCCATGAAAGGGGACTATGAAAAATCCTTGAAAATCTATGGAGAGCTTTTGGAATACTTTCCTGATAGTCAGGAGATTCTGGAAAACTATATTTCTATCCTGATTACCAAAGAAGACCTGGATAAGGCTCTGGAATTTACTTTTATTCTGGAAAAAAAATTTCCTGACAATACTAAACTTTCAAAGTTTAAAGAAATTCTTATAGTTCCGGAAGAAAATAATGAAGCTTCCGAATCCACCGAAAGTGAACCGGAAGCTTCTGACGAAAATTCTCTTACAATTGATTCTTCTGAATCTTTATAATTAATCTTTCTGATCTACGAATTTCATATATTTTTCAGCATTAGCCCGGAATGCTGTTATAGGAGAAGCTGCGTCTTCAATAGAGTGACCGAGAGCTGCATCTGCTTCTTTTATAAGGCGTTCGCTGTTAATCATTCTTATAGTCTTTGAAGTTAATCCAATGAAACATTTTGCATCTGCTTCTGAAATCACTCCTGAGATGTCAGAGTGAATCTGGTCTGCAAGTGGAATTGCTTCATCAATTGTAGTATTAGTCTTGATTGCAGCAAGACAGTCTTCTTTGTATTCAAAAATCATATCTTTGAACTGGAAAGCATTGATAAGTACTTCAGAAATCTTTTCGAATAATTCTCCTTTTCTTTCAATTCCCTCAAGTTTAATCAGGAATAAAGAAAGATCCATTTCAGATGAAGAAGCTCTTACAAGTTCGTTATCAAGTCTGGTGCTCAAGTAAGATTCCCAGCCGAATCCGCTTTCAGGGGAGAAGAGTCCCTGTGGATTTTCTGAAGCTATTTCAGATGGAATAATATCTGTTACTGGGAGTTCAGCAGGTTTTTCAGGTTCTGCCATTTCCTTGCTTTCTGGTTCTTCAGTTGTTTCTTCAGGTTCACTTTCATCTTCTGAAACAATTTCTGCAGCTTCTTTTGAGAATTCAATGATTTCTTCAGGAATTTCTACAAAATCACTTTCAGCTTCCATAGATTCAGAAGTTTCTTCGATTACCACTTCCGGTTCGTCATCATCAGCTGATTCTTCTGTTTCTTCCACGCTTTCTTCGTCATCTTTTTCTTCCGAAGTAATATCTTCAGAAGTAAGATCTTTTTCTGAAACTGTAAGGTAAACAATAAGGAGAATCGTACAAAGTGTAATAATGAGGATAACAATAAATGCGCACTTTGAATAATACACAATTGAAGCAGGTTTAATTCTATAAAGTGAAGCAGTAATAAAAAGGTTGTTTTCACCGACTTTTGTTGAGTAAGAATATGATTTAATAAGCTTTGAATCTGCAGGAGCGTTACTATCAGATAATGGATAAAAAATAAGGTTCTTTCCATTCATCTTAATATTTATAAAAGCATAATTGTCAGCAGAACCCAGACTTTCTATTATTTTAGACTGGGAAGGCATATTTTCCTTTTTTAATTCGTTTCGTACTGAAAAACATGCTTCATCAAATATAGTTCTTGTTCTGCCTTCAGAGTTTGCATATTCACTTGAAAGACTGATTATCACAAAAAGAAGTGAAAGAACTAAAATAACTGGTGCAATTACGGAATATACTGATACAAACTTATTTTTCTTCATATCTGCTCTTAAATCCTGAAATTTTAAGTTTGGACATTTCCAGATACTCTTCAAATGACATATCCGGATTTTTTCTTCTCATATAAGCTATATAAGGAAGGAAAACCATAATATTACCATCATTTGGTTTCAAATTAGTTAGATGGTCCAGTTTTTCTTTCACATGAACATAGTTTATACTATAGTCCTTTCTTATATTTTCGTAATTATTTTGAATTACATAAACATTTTGTTTCTTTTCAAAAACAACATTTTTTGTCTTTAAATATTCTTCAAAAGACTTCCTGTATGAACATAAAACTTCTGTGGTTGGTGTATTTTCTTCACGCTGTAAGGGTACCCGGAACATAAGATTTGAAAAGTTCTTTTCAGATGAAGAAATTCTGTTTGATCCCATATTGTACAGTGAATCAAGGTAAGTGCCTTTGCAGTATGGTTTGTTGCCAGGATATGAAAAATCTGCACCCCAGACTTCGATATTCTTAAAACCTGAAGTTATTGCAAAATCCAAAGCAGCAATTGTTACTGTTCCGGCTCCTGTATATAAGGCGCGCGAATCAGGCGTAAGAAAACCGGAAAGGGGATGGCCAGTTCTTACTCCGATTACTGGGGATTTTAATGCCATTTTCCTGTATGCCGAGGAGTTTCCGCACAAGTCAAAAATAAAAGCAGTGTCTTCATCCGGACTTACAAAAAAATGGTTGTTTGAAACAGACTGGCCATCGATACTTACAACGATATCAGGTTTAATTTGATTTTTTCTGAGGACAGAATAAGCAGTATCTGTTGAAATAATAAAATAGTTTTTTCTTGATTCTGAAAGAATGTTGATTTTTGAGTCCAGGGAAGGACCAGCGGCAAGAACCACAGCAGTTTTATTAAGATCCAGGTTTAGGTTTTCTTTTCCCTGGTGCCTAAGGTTCTTGAGTATATTACTCTGCCAGAGTTTTCCAAAATGGGCCTGAACCGAATAATCTTTTTTTATTTCTCCAAGAGCTGATTCAAATTCATTTTTAATGATTTTTCCTGATTCTTCATTTTCAAGGAAAAATGATGTCTGCTCGATTATCTGGAAATTTCCATAAAGAGCGGGTATATAGAGATCAATTAATTTTTCTCGTAAATCGGATGAAACTGCAAAATGAATGTTTTTGTTTTTCTTGAGTTCCTTAACATTTTCAAGATTTTCAAGAAATTCAAAATCATCATTGTTTCTTTCAATTATAAGAAATACTGCTTCAGGAAATCTTTTCAAAATCTTTTGTGTTAAGATTCCGGAACCTAATCCAAACTGGAGGAAAAAGTTTGACTCCGGTAGATTAGCAGCTTTTCTTTCTGCATCAGCTTCCGGGTTATACCGGGACTCAAATGTTTTACCAGAAAGTAAAACCGGAATTAGAGGTCCTGTTTTGGAAGGAATCAGTTCTTTGTAAATAGACGCCATATTGTTTCAAGAAAAGCTTTGTTTTTTTCTTTGAGTGTTTTATTAAGCTCTTCTTTTTTATTTTCGTCATTACAATGAGTGAAATTTAGGAAATCAAGGCAGAAACATGTTTTCATCCACTTTTCAGTTTCTGAAATATTCAAAATGAAATCTTTCAGTTTCTTTTCCTCAATCAGGTTTTCTTTGATAATGAATTCAGGTTTAGTTCCGGAAAAAGAAAGATTTTTGAAGTCTTCGGGAGTTATGTCTTTTATTGAACCAAGACTGTTTTCAGCGTTGTTAATTATTCTGGAAACAGAAGAAACTGTTTTGTATGATTTAAACCAGTTCTCATAGATTTTCAATGAATCTTTCTGGTTTGAAAATTCGGAACGTGTAAGCCTTAATTCAGCTGGATGAACGCGCGAGTCCGAGGCTGAATTTCGGATTTCAAATTCATTCGGCTGAGTATGCTGGAAGCCTTTTGCAGTTGAAAGGTCAAGACCCGCAAAATATACCGGACCCGAGGTAATCTTTTCGGCAAAAGCAAGAGCTGTTCCTGAAACAGTTCCGCATCGTAAACCGTGGAAAGAAGGGAAACCGTTTTCTTTCAGGAAAGAGGAAAGGAGACAGTCTCCATAATCTAAAAGTAAAAGTTCATTCTCCCTGCATACAGTCTTATTTGTTTCTCCTTCAAGGCCCAGAACAAGCTTTAATTTTCTGTTTCTTTGAATTCCATTCAAATGGAATTTAGCCCAGAATCCTCCGTCTGTAGAAAAACAGATGTCCGGGGTGATTCCGTTCTTTAAAAGCGGAGAGACTGCAGATGAAAGTGCGATAATAAAGATATCATGCTGCTTCTGCAAAAAAGGAATTACTTCCTTTAAGCTTGGGCCAGAAGCACAAATTACCACAGGACAAGTGCCTTTTTTTGAGAAACTGATAAGTTTTTTTGAAAGAGAAATGTTCCTTATGGAGTTTTTAAGCCACTTTTTTTCAAAAAAATTACGCGTTGCAAGAACTGAATGAGCTTTTGCCAATGCTTCTTTCAGGGAATGAAGCACTTCAATGGTTTCGTTATGGAATACCTTTGCAGCAGGTTCCCAGGCTGTAAAAAGAGAATATGAAAAAGATTCTTCTCCGTATTTTGAAAAGAAATATTCCCCCAAAGAGATTCTTTTTTCTTTTTCAGTTGCATAATAGACTTCGTCAAAAAGAATATCCGAATCTTTGAATTCTTCACAGAAACGGATTGCAATCAGTTTTGCAGAAGAAAATCTGTTACGTAATGGTAAAGCACAGTAAGAAAGACAAGGTTCTATTATGAAAACAAAATCGGCCTTGAATGAAATCTGTTGAGATTCTGCAAAACGCTGGGCTTCAGTAACAGGGGAGTATTTTGAATGAATGAAAACGGAATTGATTTTACAGGTTTTGTTACCGTCTCTGGCAGTTTCAAATTCAATCTGCATTTTTGATCAGGTAATAAGAATCCGGAAAAACTGGTTTAAGAATATATCCGGCAAACAGAGCAAACGAATTACCTGAAGGAATACCGGAATTATTAAAGGAAACAGAAAAACTGGTTGAAGTCAGACCTGAAAGTTTCTGTTCTGTATTCAAAAAAGAAATAACTCTGAAGTAAATCTCAGATTTCAGGGCATTTCTGATTTTTGTAAGAAGATCTTCAGAATGTTTTTCTGCATTTGAGAACAAATCTTCAAGAGAAGCGGAATAGTCTATAGAAATAGTATTTTCCGTTGATTCTGAAGTAATGTCAGAAATAGTCGTTTCAAGCTGAAGAAAATCTGTTTTTAAGGAATCTTTGTTGAATGAAAAACTTTCTGTTCCGGCAAGAAGCAGAATACGGTTTTCAGAAGCAAAAATGTAAATTTCTTCGATTGAATCTTTCAAGCTTTGAGAAAAGAACTGAAGAATCTGGTTTATTTCGCTGTTTTCTCGTGAAAAATATACCCATTCGTTCTGTAGAACAGTGCCTTTCCAGAAGTCATCTGTGGATACAGAATTAAGGATAGATAAGGAATCAATTCCTTTTGAGGCTGAAATTACAAATGTATTTTCGCATTTTTCGAATACAGCACATAAAGAGAGGTTGTGTTTTTCTGTAAAATCAAAAAAAGAAAGTTTACTGTCTGCATATTTCAGCATCTTTTGAAGTAAACTTCCTTTTACTTGAGAAGTTGAAGACGGTTCTGAAAACGAACCGCCTTCAATGTGCTGTAAAAGTCCCATTATTATGCCAATCCCAGTTCTGAGAAAAGCTTTTTGTAAGTTGCAAATTCTTCAGATTTTGCAAATTCTACAATCTTTTCTTCAGGGAGATTTTCAAGCAGCTGATCCATATAGAGGAGAACTGACTTGATGTCTTTTTTAAGTTCTGTATTTTCTTCAGCCGGAGCTTCTTCCGGAACTGAAGGGGCGGCTACTTCCTGTTCAGGAACTGAAGTTTCTTCAATTTCCATTTCAGGTTCAGCAATAACAGTTTCTTCGATAACCGGTTCTTCAGTAACTGGTTCATCAACCACAGGTTCTTCTACTGGAATTGATTCTTCAACTACAGGTTCTTCTACGGCTGGTTCTTCAATTGCAGCTTCTTCTACAACAGGTTCTTCAGAAACTGTTTCTTCAACTTCAGCTGTTTCAACAACCGGTTCTTCAGAAGCTTCTTCGAAAATATCTACAGAAGCAAAAGTATCATCTTCTGAGCCTTCAATAATTGCTTCTTCACTGTCTTCGTTAAGATAGTTGATGTTGTCATCTGTAAGAGAATCTTCAACACTTGGATCTTTCATGAAGTCATCAAAGTCATTTACAGGTTCATTATCTTCTGTAGAATCTTTTACAGAATCCATGAAATCTACGTTTGATGATTCAACAAGGATGTCGTCCACTTTTGGAATTGAGATTTCTTCCGGAAGATCATCTTCTGTTTCTTCTTCAATTACAATATTGTCAAGATCAGGTTCTTCAAGCGGTTCATTGTCTTCAGAAGAGTCTGTTTCATCGATGATTTCAAAGTCATCTGATGAATCTTCAATTCCGAAATCGTCTGAATCAACTGACCCAAAGATTTCTTCATCAATTGTATCAGTCTTTAATGGTTCAATATCAATTTCCTGTGGAATTACTTCTTCTTCAATTTCATCTTCAACAGAATCTTCAATGATTTCAGATTCAACTGCAGGTTCTTCTTCAATAACCGGTTCTTCTGTAATTTCTTCAGGAATCTGTTCTTCAGAAGTCATTTCACTGAACTCAGCATTGTTCATGATGTTGTCCAGCTCATTACCTGAAAGGGCAATAGTGTCATCACCGTCCATTTCATCAAAGAAACCACTGTTGTCTTCTTCTGGAATCGGCATTTCTTCCACTACAGGTTCTTCTTCGATTACAGGTTCACTTTCAACAGCAGGTTCTTCTTCAATAACTGGTTCTTCAGTTGAAATTTCAGGTTCTGATACTTCTTTTTCAGAAACTGTATCGGCAAAATCAGTTTCAACAGGTTCTTCAATTACCTGTTCTTCAGAAGAGATTTCACTGAATTCTGCAGAATTCATGATGTTATCAAGTTCGTTTCCTGAAAGTGCGATTGTGTCGTCACCGTCTGTGTCATCAAAAAAGCCTGTGTTTTCTGATTCTGTAGTTTCAGGAATAAAAGGTTCTTCTTCCACTGAAGGCTCAGGTACCGAAACCGGTTCGTTTTCATGAGCCTTAATCTCTTCAAGATTTGATTTAAGTGTATTGATTTCGTTTTTAAGTCCTGAAAGTTCATCAATAATCTGCTGGAGGAGGCTTGAGTTTTCGTTCTGAACAACTGCAGCAGCAGCCCCAGCTGTAACAGCAGCAGCTGCAGCAACTGCTGCAACCGGAACTTCAGTTTTTTCTTCGTCTGATGAGCTGTCTTTGATTTCGTTTACAACAGGAGCAGAAGAAACATTGTCATCGTTTACTGAAAGGTCATAGTCAACAACCTGATCTTTGAGTTTTGATTCTTCAACATTCTGTGTAATAGGGGTTTCTTCAGCATCTGCATCAATACCAAAGTCTGAAAGGTCGATGCTTTCAGTTTCACCTGAGATTTCTGTTGAATGACTTTCGCTGTCTGATTCCCCGAAATCTACTTCTTCATAAGTTTCAGGTTCTTCTTCGAATTCAACGTTTTCATCCTGAGTATTTTCAACTGTTTCAATAGAAGAAACTGAATCATCAAAAGAAATGTCCATATCAAGAGGTTTTTCGTCTACAATTTCTTCGGTTTTTGGCTGGTCGTTTGAAGAGGCACCAAAATCTTCTCCATCCATAAAGTCATCAAGAGAGATTTCACCGTCAGCCTGTTCAAGTGGGTTTGCTCCAGGTTCATAACCATTGTTTCCGCTTGCAACTGATTCATCTGAGAAACCACCGTCCATAAATTCATCAAGGGAGATTTCTCCGTCTTCTTCTGGAAGTTCGAAATCAGAAGTTTCTTCTGTTGTTTCTGCAGAAGGGGCATCTGAAAGGAAGTCATCTACTGAAACTTCTCCTTCAGGTTCTTCGATTGATACTTCTTCGGTCATAAAGTCGTCTGCACTGATTTCATCCGAAGTTTCTGCAACTGTAACTTCTTCTGAAAGGAAATCATCAAGAACAACTTCTTCAGAAGGAGCTGCTTCTTCAGTAGGGAATGATTCATCAAGCATTGATTCTTCAATTACTGTGTCTTCCAGACCCGGGATTTCAAATGAATCTGCTTCTTCAGAAACAGGTTCTTCTTCCAGGCTGATTTCGCTTTCTGCAGGAGCATCTGCGTTCTCGTCAGGGAAATCTGGAAGTTCAAAAACATCATCTATATCAAAAGTGTCTACAGATCCTTCAGCTTCTGTGTCTTTTGCGATTTCGTCTGAAGCACCCGGATGTTTAACCCAAACACCGTAGCTGTCAAGTTCGTTAGTATTTTCTGTAGAGTCGTTCATCATAAATTCCCCTCTAAGGCAAATGATTTGGAATTCTTAAAAAATTCCCTATAATCCTTATTTAATTATCGGCAGATGTTCCGAAAAACTGAACCGATTTTGCCAAGTTTCTACAAAAACTCTAATAAATTATATCATATCTTTTTGATTCAGAAAACATGAAATTTTGCCGACAATATTACAGTATGATTCGCATAAAGTTTTTGCTGTCCTGCCTGGTAGGAACTGTGGTTTACGTTGCAGTTTCTGTTTTCGCCGGTCAGAACGGTCTCAATAGTTACAAACAGTTAGAAAATCAAAAAAGAGAAATCAGCCGTCAGGCGGCTCATATCCAGAATATTAACCAGGAACTTATCCTTGAAAAAACTGCTCTTCAGAATGATAAGGATTTGATTGCGGCTTATGCCAGAAAACTTGATTATGTGTCGGATAGCGAAAAACTTGTAAAAATCAATGGCCTGAAACCATACGAAAATACACTTTATGATACCGGAACTGTTCTTAGAAGAACTTCTGTTGAATATATTCCTGAAGATATCTGTAAACTTCTTGGCTTTACCTTCTTCTTTATGACACTTATTCTTTTCTTCCTTGTAGATTTGAACAACGGAAACATAGTAATCCAGCGGAAAAAGAAATCACAGGAAGTAATTAAAGGAATTCCGGTTTATGATCTTCCACAAATCTGATGAAAACTGTTTTGAAGAGACCGTTTCCTTATTGAAAAACGGGAAAATTGCGATTCTTCCAACTGATACTGTTTATGGCTTTTCCGGAATAGTAGATAAGGATTCCGGTTGTGATTCCAGAATACGGAAAATCAAGGGAAGGGAAGAAACAAAACCTATGATTCAGCTTATTTCGAGTGCTGAAGACCTTTTCAAATACACCAGCGACAAAATCCCTACAGAACTTCTTTCATATTGGCCAGGTCCCCTTACGATTATAGTAAATGATTTAAGGACCGGAAAAACTACTGCATTCCGCTGCCCTGGCGATAAATGGCTTAGGGACCTGATAAAAGCGGTAGGAAAACCTTTGTATTCTACAAGTGTGAACAGAAGCGGATTTCCCGTTCTCCAGAAAGAAAAAGACATTGTATCTGAATTTGAAAAAGAAGCCGATGTGATTGTTTTGGACGGAGATACAGAAAACGGACTTCCTTCAACGATTGTTGGAATAGAAAACGGAAATGTAAAGATAATCCGCCAGGGATGTCTTGAAATCAGGCTCTGATTTACTGTCTTCGACTCCACTCAACAGGAATGATTCCAGGAACCGGAGATGCAGTTCCCTCAGCAATAAGGGTATTTTTTGTTCCTTTCAGAGTGTTTTCCTCAGTAAGTTCCAGATTCCATGTAATAGGTGAAGCGGCCAGAGCCGCTTCAAGAGCGGTCTGTCTTGGTAATTCCGGGAAGAAAGATGCATTTGATTTTCCTGTCTGGGAAATTGTAACAAGAGAATCTTCCACTTTTACTGTAATGTTCATGGAAGCTCCGTTCTTGAAGATTACAAATCCGCGTCCGCCTCTCATAATAAGAATCTTGTCTATGTTCTGTTCGCCGCTCCAGGTTCCTGCAAGGTTTTCTGTGGAAGCTGCAATTGTACGGTTCTTCGGTTCTGAAGGGGCTGCAGGAGACTGTCCCTGTGAATGATCCTGAATAAGCGAAATGAATGATTTCTGAAGGTCAGATTTACTTTCCATAAGGATTTTATAGTAAGAATCATATTCCTTTGAGGCAGAAAATTCAGTGTTGTTCATTTTGTTATAAATATGAAGGGTTGCAATCCATTTTCCGGAATTTTCTTTCTGCTTTATGACGGTGTAAAAGGAAAGCTTTTCCTCTGAAAAGTAGTTTGTATCGATATTTTCAGAATGAACCTGATCACGCTTATCGGTAACAGAAAAATTCTTGATTTCACAGAGCTGTGTGTAATAAAGGTCGCTTGTCATGTCGGCCATATTCCTGTCAAGGTTTTCAGAAATGATTCCGTAGAAGTCAATACTGTAAAGGTCTTCTGAAAAAAGACAGATACTTGAGAGGAATAATAGAGCTGTCAGAACAAACATTTTCCTGAACATCTTTTATCCGCGCATTTCCTTTGAGATTTCTCTCATGGTTTCTCTCTGAAGGTCCCGGTTTTTGATTGTTTCGCGCTTGTCGAACATCTTCTTTCCTTTGCAGACCCCAAGGTTTACTTTTACTCTTCCGTTTTTAAGGTACACATCCAGAGGGATAAGTGTGTAACCTTTTTCGTCCACCTTGCGTACCAGTCTTTTTATTTCTTCTTTGTGCAGAAGAAGTTTCTTAGGCCGGTCAGGATCGTGGTTGAATATTGAAGAGTATGAATACTCTGATATATGAAAGTTTTTAAGCCAGACTTCGTTACATTTGATTTCAGCAAATCCGTCAGGAAAAGAAACTGCGCCATTTTTAATGGATTTCACTTCAGTGCCATGAAGTTCAATGCCGCATTCATAAGAGTCTTCCACAAAGTAGTTGAAACGGGCCTTTCTGTTTTCTGCAATAATTTTTTTTCCTTCAGACATATCTTCTAATTATAAACTATCGTTCCTTTGCTTTCAAGGTTTGTTAAAACCTCTAAAAATATGGTATCATTAAATTATGAATACAAAGAAAGTTGCCCTTGGCGGATCCGGAAAAACAAAACGTATTTTTATTGGTGGAGATGCTCCTGTAACCCTTCAGACTATGTGGAAAGATTCCATTGTTGATGTTCATTCCAGCAATGAAAAGCTTGATTCAATTCTTAAACAGATAAATTCTCTTTCTCTTCTTGGGTGCGATATCATTCGTTTTGCAGTTCCCGATATGGACAGTGCAAAATCACTTGTAAGAATTGCTGAAAATACTGAAATGCCTCTTGTTGCAGACATTCATTTTGATTACAGACTGGCCCTTGAATGTCTTAAAGGGAATGTGGCCGCTATAAGAATTAACCCGGGTAATATTGGAAGCGTTGAAAATACAGAAAAAGTTGTTAATGCAGCCCGCGAAAAAGGGGCTGCCATCCGAATTGGAATCAACAGCGGAAGCCTTCCAAAAGAATTCCAGGCTCTTATTGCCGAAGGAAAAATGAGCCGTGCTCAGGGAATCTGTGAGACAGCCGTACGTGAAGCTGAAGTCTTTGACCGCCTGAACTTTGACCAGGTTGTAGTAAGCATGAAATCATCTTCTGTAACGGAAACTATCGAATCAAACCGTTTCTTTGCTTCAAAATATGATATTCCGCTTCATCTTGGTGTAACTGAAGCAGGTCCTCTTATTGGCGGTGTTGTAAAAAGTTCCATTGCTTTTTCAACACTTCTTTCTGAAGGCATCGGAAATACAATCCGTGTAAGCCTTTCTTCGGCTCCTGAAAATGAAGTAATAGCCGGACTTGAAATCTTGAAGGAATGTGGAAAACGGAGCGGTGGTGTAAAAATCGTATCGTGCCCGAGATGCGGCCGAATCGGCTTTGATGTTCATGGCTTTGTGGACCGCTGGCAGAATGAACTTCTTTCAATGAAGAAGGACATTACAGTTGCAGTAATGGGTTGTGTTGTAAATGGACCTGGTGAAGGAAAGCACGCAGACCTTGGAATTGCCGGTGCCCAGGATAAAGTCATTATTTTCAAAAAAGGAAAAATAGTTCAAACAATTGACCCGAAAGATGCCGATAATGCTTTTAGAGAACAGTTAAATCTTTTATAGGCATTATATAGTATGAAAAAAGCTTTTTGGGTATTTTTAATTTCGATTTTCAGTATCTTCTGTCTGTCAGCAGTTGAACAAAGTTTAAAGAATTATGCTTTCCTTTATGAGGACGCTCTGGTAAGTTTTGATGAGCGTGATTACGGAAAAGCTTTGAAACTCTGTGAAGATGCCATTCTTTCAAGAAAACTGCAGATTACTTCTGAAATCGAAATTCTTCATAATGCCATTCAGCCACGACAGGTTCAGAGAGTAGGAAGCAGAATCTCCGATATAATAAAGGTTCTTAATGAACGTGATGAATATGATGCAGTGAACCTTATAAACTTTTACCTTAAGAAGAAAGGTGAACCTTATTTTCAGGACAATATCAATACATTCCTTCAGTATCTTGAATCAATAAAAGTTTATCCGGAAGCCCAGAAGCTTATTGGTGATATTTACAAGATTGAAGGGGAATATGTCTTTGCTGAAAATTATTACCGTGAATCCCTTAAGAATGCTGATGTTCTGGATATTCCAGACCAGCGTTATGAAATTCTTTATCTTCTTGCAGAATTAAGTGAACTTCAGAATGATACTGATGAAAGAGAAAAACGTCTCCTTACAATTCTTCAGGAAGACCGGTATTACCTTGATAAAGCTTTTGTTAATTCCATGAAGAGGACAATTAAATCGGGAAGAAAAGACAGTATTGAAAAATTCTTTTCGATGTATCGTGCAGACAGTTACTACATGCTGAAAGCCTATACAGATCTTGCAGACCTTTATTTCTCTGTTCAGGATTATGAAAAAGCCCTTGTTTTTTCAGCTCTCAGCAGTATTACCGGGTACACAAAAATTGTTTCGGTGGTTTCTAAAAGAAATCTTGATTTTGAAAATTCCGGCATACCTTCAGTGCTTTTTGAAGCATCCCTTTACGAAGATCTTGTTGAATGGGGAAATAAAAACCGGGTTTGGGATGGATTTATTACTCTTTCAAAAGTTGCCCTTAAGACAGAAAATCCTGTTTTTGCGGAAAGTCTTTTAAAGACAATGGCCGAAAACTCACCTGATAAGAACTGCCAGAAAGAAGCAGTTCTCCTTCTGAATTAATACTGAAGTCCGATTCCGATAGAGATTTCAATTGAAGAGATATTTGTGTCTCTCCATGAGGTTTCAAGAAGGGAGTCGAAAAGTTTTCTTCCGATATCTACACCAACACTACCTCTAACAACATAGCTTGGCCATTTTCTTGGATAAACAAGAAGTTCAAGACCTGCGGCATAGAATCCGTCTCTTAAATCGAAAGTACGTTTATATCCCTGAATTTCATTTGTTGTCTGAATCAGTGCGAAATCAATGAATGGAGAAGCCTGAAGTTCAAAATCAAAGTACTTCATGAATTTCATCTTACGGGTAAGTTTGAAATTTGCCCAGTCAGTGGAAAGAATATGTACCGGCATATCAAAGTTGAAGACAAGTGCCATTGGAACATCTGCCTGGTGTTTGTTCGGGTTGTAGCTTGAATAGCGGTCATCAACAACACCACGAAGATATGTATCTATGCGCTGGTTTCCGTTGATTTTCGGGTTTTCGATTCCATAAACGTAGGCAAGTCCCCAGAAGCGTGAATAGAATCCGATTGAATCATAAGACTTGTAAGTACTTAAATGGGCATTGAGTCCAAAGCTCATCATGCTTGTTTCTTCGTTCCAGAGAGCTCCAAAACTGTACGATGCAGAAGGAGTAAGTGAAACTGAGAATCCGTCTCTGTAATTGTCATACCAGTCTATGCGTGAAAGGGATAATCCGGCATCAAAGTTAAAAGTAGGTCCCTGAAGGTCAGGGTGTGCAATTCCGGAATTCCCGTTCCAGTTGAAAGGATCCCAGTTATAGGTAATGCCGGCAGAAGGAGTAAAATATAGATAAGAAGAAACACCAGGAACTTCAAGGAGCTTAAACGGTGTTGAGAAAGTAAATTTCTCCTGAAAATATGTAGAATCTCCCTTATCACGGTAATCAAAATCCCGGAAAAATCCCTGAGTAAAATCAAAAGTCAGTGTTGTGTGTTCTTTAGGGATTTTAAGAACAAAGCCTGTTTCAATTCCCCATTCAGGAGAATTTTCTCCCCATGAATAAGAAATAGAATGACTGTTTTTCCAGACCATGTCATAAGAACCCACCTTGAAAGGAAAGTCATAATCAAAACTGATTTCCGGTTCAAAAATCTGGAACTGTTTGCCATCTGAATCAGGTTTGAATTTAATATCAAGAGAAGTATTCATGGTATTCATGGTACCAAGAAAGTTTGTATCCTTTGCTTTAACTTTAAGGGAAAGCCCGCCAGAAGAAGAGAACTTGAAATAAGGAAGAGCCAGAAAATGGAAAGCATCTTTTGCAGAAATATTTAAAGTTACCGGGCAAAGTGAATCAGTATCTGGTTTTCCGATTGAGTAAACAAGGTCAAAATCTTCAAATGTTCTTGTATTTGCTATGTCTTTATTGAGGACTTCAATGTATTCAAGAAGGTCTTCTTCAGTAGCGAATATTTTTTTTGTGTTGATTTCAAGAGTTCTGTCCAGAGCTTCAGGTTTTGTTTTTCCTGAAATGTCATAAGTTACTCTGTCAATTTTATAAGAAAAAGCAAAAAGGGCAGTTGATGTAAAAAAGACTGCAAAAAGACAAGATACTTTATTCAAAATGTGCATTTTTACATTATGGTGTATATAGAGAAGATTTTCAAGATTTGTAAAAGACTAGTAGGCGCCTTTACCTTTGATTACAACCCAGACAGTTTTGATTAGAATCCAGATATCGAGCCAGACAGACCAGTTCTGGATGTAATAAGTATCAAAAGTGATGCGGTCCTCATAACCGGTATCAGAACGGCCGGAAATCTGCCACATTCCTGTAAGGCCAGGTGTTACGGAAAGAACAAAGTCTTTGTGTTCACCATATTTTACAAGTTCTCCCTGGGTTACAGGGCGTGGTCCTACAAAACTCATTTCTCCTGTAAGGATGTTGAAAAGCTGAGGAAGTTCATCAAGACTTGTTTTGCGCAGGATTTTTCCGAATTTTGTTACACGAGGGTCGTCTGTAAATTTTCTGTCTTTTTCCCATTCGGCTCTGCGTACAGGGTCGGTAGCAAGAATCTTTTCAAGCTGTTCCTGGGAATCGATGCACATTGAACGGAATTTCCATGCTTTGAATTCTTTTCCGTTTTTACCTACACGTTTATGGCCATAGAAAACAGGCCCCTTAGAAGTTAGTTTTACAAGTAAGGCAAGAATCATGAATACCGGAATGAGAATTGGTGTAAAAACAAGAACAATAAATACATCCATAAAACGCTTGGCAAAAAGGTTTGTTTTGAATGTAAGATTGTGAGTAGAAGCGAATCCGATGATACCTGCAATATCCTTAAGGTGCTGGGTAGATGTACTTACACCAGGATTCTTTTTGATTGTAATTGTATAGCGGAAAGAAGTTGAAATATCAGTAACATCTGAATCGTAGTTACAGATGATTGCAACCTTGATGTTGTGTTTGTGGATTACATCGTCAATTTCTTTACTTGGAGGAAAAATCGGGATCCCTTTATATGTACGTTCTTTAGGATCCAGGTGGTCGTTGATGATTACGGCCGGTTTGTAACCGAAACTTCTGTTTTTCTTAAGGCGGCGGATGATTTCATCTGCGCTGTTTCCGGAACAGTAAATTACAGCTGGAACTCCCCACCATTTGAAACGAGAGAAAAATGCACGGCCGGCTTCACGGAGGCCCGGAAGAAGAATGATTGCAAAAGGAACGGCAACCAGAAGGGCCAGAACGATGCCCCAGTTGTTGCTGTCGCGGATAAAATAATTGATTGCGAAATCACTTTCTACAAGGGAATAGAAGACAATACTTGCCGCAATTCCGGAAAAACTGAAGAAAGAACATACAGTAAATTTACGTACTTCTTCGGTCGGCGAAATCATAATTCCAGGATACATTCCGGCAGCAGCAAAAACGCAGAGAATAAAAGGAACGTATACTGAATAATAAATAAAAGAACGGAAGTTTATGACGCTTGTATTGATAAGGTTCAGGATAAAAAATCCGATTCCAATACTAAGAAGAACACTGATTGCGTCAACAAAAAAAAGCGCAAGTCCGGAAAAAAAAGAACTTGTATGAGGATATAGTTTCTTGAGGTATCTTTCCAAATAACTAGTGTTCATATTAACTCAGTTTAATCCGTATTTGCGCTTTTGTCTTTGGTAAATTTTCCGTATATTAGATTGAAGTTCCTCTGTTACGTACTTTTTCTTCAACGTATGCAACGAATTCTTCAATCTTCATTGTTTTCTGTTCAAGGCCGCTAGACTGGCGGAAACGTACAGTTACAGTTCTTTCTTTCTGTTCGTTTTCACCAACAACCAGAATGTAAGGTGTTTTGTGTTCTTTTGTAATCACCTTGATTTTCTGGCGCATGTTGTCATCGCTAAGGTAGGCGTTTGAACGGATATCATTTGCAAGAAGAATATCGTTTACTTCTTTTGCATAGTCAGCAAAGTCATTTCCTACAGGAACAACAGCAGCCTGTTCAAATGCCAGCCAAGTAGGGAAGGCACCTGCAAAGTTTTCAATGAGGATTCCAAGGAAGCGTTCAAAGCTTCCAAGAATTGCACGGTGAAGCATTACAGGGTGGTGTTTTTCGTTGTCAGCACCGATGTATGTTGCATCAAGGCGTTCAGCGCTAGGAAGCTGGAAGTCAGCCTGGATTGTACCACACTGCCATTCGCGTCCGAGACAGTCGTAAAGTTTGAATTCAAGCTTTGGACCGTAGAATGCACCTTCACCTGGCTGGATTTCGAATTCCAGTCCTGCATCATGACAAGCATCAGCAAGGGCTTTTTCTGCGCGTTCCCAGGTTGCCAGGTCACCAACATGGTCTTCAGGCATTGTTGAGAATTTTACAACCAGATCATCAAAACCAAAGTCATGGTAAACAGCTTTAAGGAGCTTACAGAATTTAGCAACTTCTGCTCCAACCTGTTCCTCTGTACAGAGAATATGAGCATCATCTTGTACGAATCCGCGAACACGCATTACACCGTGAAGTGTTCCTGAAGGTTCGTTGCGAACATCGTGTCCGAATTCAGCAAGGCGCAGCGGAAGATCTTTGTATGAGCGCTGACGGCTTTTGAAGATTTCAAGAGCACCAGGACAGTTCATAGGTTTGATTGCGAAGAGGCGTTTTTCAGATTCTGTAATGAACATGTTCTGCTGGTAGTGTCCCCAGTGACCTGAACGTTCCCAGAGTGTACGTGGCATGATGGCAGGAGTATTAACTTCCTGGTATCCGTCGCGGCGTACCATCTTACGCATGTAATCCTGCATTGTAGTGTAGATTGTCCATCCGTTAGGGTGCCAGAAAATCTGACCAGGATCTTCAGGATCCAGGTGGAAAAGATCCATTTCCTGACCCAGTTTACGGTGGTCGCGTTTTTCAGCTTCTGCAATCATTGCAAGATAGTCTTTGAGATCATTTGGTTTTGCAAAACACAGTGCGTAGATACGTGTAAGCATTGTGTTGTTTGAGTCACCACGCCAGTAAGCACCAGCAAGTTTATCAAGTTTGAATGCCTGACCGTTGATTTCTTTTGTGTTTGCAACGTGAGGTCCGCGGCACAGGTCCAGGTAACCATCCTGTTCGTATGTTGTAATCTTTTCGCCGTCAGGCAGATCGTTAATAAGTTCGATCTTGTAAGGCTGGTCAGCGAAGAGTTTGAGAGCTTCTTCTTTAGTGACTTCCTTGCATACGAAATCGTGGTTTCCTGCAAGGATTTTTCTCATTTCTTTTTCGATAGCGCCAAAATCTGCATCAGAGATTTTAACTTCACCGAAATCGAAGTCATAGTAAAATCCGGTATCAATAGCAGGACCGATTGCGATTTTTGTGTTTGGGTACAGATGCAAAACTGCTTCTGCCATTACGTGTGCACAGCTGTGGCGTACAATCTGTAAGTTTTCGTCCAATGCCATAATGATTCCTTCCTTTTATAGAATATATAGATTTATTTATTATAATGATTTGTTTCCTTTCATACAATAAAGTTATGATTTAATAATAATCTATAATCGAATGGAAGGTGGTGGGGGCTTTTTATAAAAATGTTTTACATTTAAGTAAAATTAATTTATAATTTACTTAAAATTACTTAAGAGGAGTAATCGTGAAAAAATATTATTTAGGATTTTTTGTTTTTATGTTTACTGCTGGTTTGTATTCTCTTCCAAAATCAAAAGAAGCTGAGAAGGTTATGTCTTTTTTTGAAAAGACATATGGAAATGTTATTGTTTCCGGACAGATGGACCTTACCTGGTGTGACCGGGTTGATATGGCCGAAAGAGTTTATAAAGATACGGGAACTTATCCGGTTATCATGGGATACGACTTTTTGAATTATACAATCGGAAAATGGGATGGCCTTCAGCAGTCACAGGAAGCTTTGAAGTGGTGGTATGGTGACTATAAATATGACAGGAAATATAAGGGATACAAAGGTGGACTTGTAACTTTTACCTGGCACTGGAGAGTTGGAAAAGAAAATGAGTTCTATACAGACAGAACTTCTTTCCGTATTCCTTTTGTTAATGGGGAACTTGATGAGAATTCGCCAGAATTTGAAAAAATCAAAAAGGATCTGGATCTTATTGCAGGACAGCTTTCGTTCCTCCGTGATGCAGGAGTTCCTGTTCTTTGGAGACCTTTACATGAAGCAAGCGGTAAATGGTTCTGGTGGGGTGCAAGCGGCCCGGAAGCTTATAAAGCTTTATACCGGTATATGTATTCATACTTCAACGATGTAAAAAAGCTTGATAACCTTATCTGGGTCTGGAACGGGCAGAATAAGGAATGGTATCCTGGAGATGAATTTGTGGATATTACAGGCGAAGATATTTATCCTATTAACCACGAAAGCCAGAAAAGAAAATATCTTGAATGTAAGGCTTCGTCGGGAGGAAGGAAAATGGTTGCCCTGACTGAATGCGGCCGTATACCGGATCCTGAGAAATGCTTTGATGATGATGCAAAATGGCTTTATTTTATGGTCTGGAACGATAAAACAGCAGAAGGAAAGTTCACTAATGAAGATTTCTGGTCTGGAGAAACTGTAAACAGCCTTGAATTCCGTAAAAAGGTTTACGCTTCCAAAAAGGTTCTCACTCTTGATGAAGTAAAACCCGGGGATTATCAGTAAAAACGTACGCTTTATTCAAACGGGATAAAGATAACTTTGAAATGAATTACTCCCAGTCACAATATGTGGGTACAGGACGCTAGCTAGCGTCGCTTGTGATGAAGCGCGGCAAAGAAACTATCAAACCGCGCTTCATAACACCTGTACCCAACATATTGTTCCTTCGCGTAATTCATTTCGGGTGGTCTAAAAGAAGTGAATAATTCGTACAATTACAAAAAAAAGTGGGACGCAGGCAAAAAAAATGAGAGGGTTCCCCTGGGGTATGTGGAGCAAGTGAGTAAAGCGAACTTGCGGAACGGGGTACCACAGGGGGAGGCTCATTTTGTTTTGCCGTCGCTGGGACCCGCTTTTTTTTTGTAATCGTAAATTGTGATTCCTCTTCGAATAAAGCGTACGTTTATTGACCATAGCGGATTTTATGGTTATATTCTAAATAATCCATGGGGATGTCCCGGTTTCGACGGAATTGGGAATGCATTTACTGCAGGTGAGGGTGAAGGTCCGCTGACCTGACAAAAAAAATAACTGCAAAACGTAGAGAAGAAGAAGAATCTTCTGTTGAACAGTTCGCTCTCGCAGCTTAGTCTGCTTAGCGCGGAACTTTCGGGGTGCTGTTCCTAACACCGGAATGTTC